>JAQCJA010000097.1 GCA_027593305.1 bacterium | reverse complement strand
ACGAAACGGGCGATCTCTGGTTCGGCACGGCAATGG
This sequence comes from bacterium, assembly GCA_027593305.1. Classification (GTDB taxonomy): domain Bacteria; phylum Latescibacterota; class UBA2968; order UBA8231; family UBA8231; genus UBA8231. The sequence continues at coordinate 11,915 of JAQCJA010000097.1, read as the reverse complement.
GCGTCGTCCATCTGCACGAGGGAGTGTGGTCGACGCTGCCCCCCTCCCTGGCGCTGCCGCACCACACGGTGCATCAGATCCTGCGCGACCGTGAAGGCGCGTTGTGGTTTGCGACCATGGGTGGCGCCAGCCGTCTCGACGATCGCGGCCTGGTCGTTTACACCGACGAAGATGGGCTGCCCGGTGGCGCGCATCACATGCGTCGCACGGACAATGGCGATCTCTGGCTTGCTGCCGGTGCTGTTGGCGTGACACGTCTGCGGGCTGGCGAACTGACCACCTGGTCGGACGCCGATGGCCTGCCCAGCAACAACGTGCACCGTATTGAGGTGGATCGTCAGGGTCGCATGTGGATGATGACAGACAAGGGTGCGGCGCGCTACGACGGTGATCGGTGGTCACTCATCAGTGTTTATGATGGCCTGCCGCAGACGCCGCAGGCGCTGCTGGAAGCCAGCGACGGCAACCTGTGGATCGCCACGGGTGATGGTCTGGTGCGGTGGGACGGCAGGTATATGGACGTGTTTGGCCCCGAGGACGGCTTGCAGAACAGAGAAGTTCTGGCGCTGCTGGAATCGAGCACAGGAGACCTGTGGCTGTCGACGGCGGAGGGGGTCGCCCGCTTCGACGGGACTCAGTTCGAGACCTTTGATGAAGCCGACGGTGTGCCACCCTACGTCCTCAATATACACGAGGATGCTGCGGGCAACATCTGGTTTGCCACCCATGGTGGCGTGGCACGATACGACGGCGAGGGCTTCACACGCTTCACCACCAACGACGGGCTGGCCTCCAACGACGTGCACAGCGTGCACATGGACAGCCTCGGCATCCTCTGGGTCGGCACCGACGGCGGTGGGATCAGTCGCTTTGACGGGCAGGTCTTCCAGAGTCTCTCGGCTCGTGACGGGTTGCCCGACAACGTGACCCTCACCCTCGCACCTGCCGGTGATGGCTCCTTCTGGATCGGTGGCAGTTCCGGCGTGTCTCGTTTCTACCCCCAGCCCGCAGCGGATGTTCCCGTCTTTGTTGATGCCGTCGTCGCCGACCGCAGATACGTTGACCTCGACGCGGTGCACATCCCCACGTCGGTGGACGTCGTCGTTTTTGAGGTCCGTGGCATCAGTCTGAAGACGCGCCCCGGCCAGCTCGTGTTCTGCTACCGACTCCAGGGGCATACCGATGAGAGTTGGCGGCATACGCGCGACGCACGTATCGAGTATCACGGGTTGCCACGGGGCGACTACATCTTCGAGGTGCGTGCTGTCGATCGTGACCTCGGCGACAGCGACACGCCTGCACGCGTGGCACTGGCCGTCCACCTGCCCTACGAACGCATCGCGCTGGTGGCGACGCTCCTGGTCGCCTTTGGCCTGGTTGCCTGGCAGGGGACACGCATCGTCCGCCGCGATGCGCTGTCTGCGGGAGTCGAACCGACGTCTGGAGGAGAACGCCAGGGCCCTGGAACAGGCACACCAGGAGGTCCTGCGGGCCAGTCAGGCGAAGAGCGCCTTCCTGGCGAATATGTCGCACGAACTGCGCACGCCGATGAACGCGATCATCAACTTCTCATCCCTCATTCTGGATCGGGCCTACGGTGATGTGGAGCCGCAACTGCGCGATGCCGTCGAGGAGATTGACCGCAACGGCGGCAATCTGCTGAATCTGATCAACGACGTTCTCGATCTGTCGAAGATCGAGGCGGGGGCGATGACTCTGGAACTGGCGGAATGTTACCCGGCGGCCTGTGTCGACAACGCCGTTGCTTCACAGATGCACCGGGCGCGCATCAAGGGCCTGTCCCTGCTGGCCCGGGCCGCAGCAGATCTGCCGATGATCCAGGCCGATGAACGGCGGCTGACGCAGCAGGTGCTGGTCAATCTTGTGGACAATGCGATCAAATTCACCGACACGGGACAGATCGTGGTCGGTGCCGATCTCGTCGGTGATGGCGTGCATTTCTGGGTTGCCGATAGCGGATGTGGCATCAGCCTCGCAGAGCAGGCGCGGGTGTTTCAGCCCTTCTTCCAGGTGGACGATACCATCACGCGCACCGCAGGCGGGACCGGTCTTGGTCTGGCGATCGTGCGCCGCTTTGTCGAACTCCACGCCGGCAGATTATGGCTCGAGAGCCAGCCGGGCACCGGGTCCACTTTCCACTTCGTCATTCCCATCCAGCCGGCCCAAGCCAGCTGATGCCTCCGGCTCTCGATCGACCTGTCGTGCTGCACGTTGAGGACAACCCGTCCAACCGCAAGGTCGTGCAGCACATCCTGCGTGGTGTCGATGTCACTCTCCTCGAGACGACCGATGGCGAAAGCGGTCTGGCGATGGCGAAGGAGTCACTGCCGAACCTGATCCTGCTCGACATGCACCTGCCGGGTGCCTCCGGTTACGAGGTCGTGGCACAGCTGAAGACCGACCCCCGTACTCAGGACATTCCCGTCATCGCCCTCACCTCTGATGCGATGACGGCCGATGAGGACCGGGCGCGAGCTGCCGGATGTGATGACTACGTTGCCAAGCCGTTCCGGCCACACCAGTTGCTGGCAGCGATCCGACGGCACGTGGCATGCTGAAAGAACCCGCTGTCCCCGAGACAGCCCGCATTCTGGTTGTTGATGACAATCCCTCGAATATCAAGGCCCTGCGGCAGCGCCTTGAACTTGAAGGCTACGAAGTGCTCGAGGCCACCGATGGCATGGCGGCACTTGCCTGTGCCGCCAGGGACCGACCGGATCTGGTCCTGCTCGATATCATGATGCCCGGCATGGACGGTTTCGAGGTCTGCCGGCGGCTCAAGGAAGTCGACGGCGCCGGCTTTTTCCCCGTCATCATGGTGACAGCCCTCGATACCCGTCAGGCACTGGTACGTGCCCTCGACGAGGGGGCAGATGAGTTCGTGCGCAAACCCTTCGAGCCGGTGGAGTTGATGGCCAGAGTGCGCTCCATGCTGCGCATCCGTCGCATGTATCAGGAAAACACGCTCCTGCGCGAAGAGATCCGGACAGCGTCCGTTGGCTCCGCCGGCCTCATCGGTGACAGTCAGGCGATGCAGCGCATCCACCAGATCCTGCAACAGGTGGCCGACTCCCGTGTGACCGTGTTGCTCACTGGCGAGTCCGGTACGGGCAAGGAGGCTGTGGCGCGGACCATGCACCAGCGCGGTCAACGACACGAGGGCCGTTTTGTCGCCGTCAACTGCGGGTCCCTGTCCGAGGGCCTGCTGGAAAGCGAGTTGTTCGGTCATCGGCGCGGCTCCTTCTCCGGCGCTGTCGAGGATCGTGTCGGCCTGTTCGAGGCGGCCTCGGAAGGAACCATTTTTCTTGACGAGATTGGCGAGACCAGTCCCTCCATGCAGACCCGTCTGCTGCGTGTCCTGCAGGAGTCAGAGGTCACGCCGGTAGGGGAGACCGAGGCACGGCCGATAAACGCCCGCGTGATTGCCGCCACCAATCGCGACCTGCAGGCGGAGGTCGCCAACGGCACCTTCCGTGAAGATCTGTTCTACCGCCTCAGCGTGTTTCCCATACACATTCCGCCCCTGCGCGAGCGTCGGGATGACATCCCGGCCCTGGTGCGACATTTCCTCGAACGCCACCGTGACCTGACGGGTGGCACCGCGGCACGCCTGACGGCGCAGGCGATCGATGCCCTGATGCACTACGACTGGCCGGGAAATGTGCGTGAACTGGAGAACGAGATCGAACGAGCGCTGGTGCTGGCCACCGATGATGGCACTGTCGATGTCACACTGCTGTCGGAAAAAATCAGCGGCCCGGCTGGGCCGACGTCGCGCCGGCGGCGTGGCAGGTTGCGCGATGTCGTTGCGGACGCGGAGCGCGAGCTGATCGGCGACACGCTCAAGGCGCATGCGGGCAATCGCAGCCGCGCCGCGGAGGCTCTTGGAATCACACGCTACACGCTGCTGCAGAAACTGCGGCAATTCGGCCTGGACGAGTCGATCTAGCGGTACGGCCCTGCGCCGAAGCCCCCGGCAGACTACTTTTACGAGTCCGCCAAAGCCATGCCTATGCCCCGATCCAGCGCCCTGCGCGACTATGCACTCCGTCGACTGCTGCTCATGCTGCCGACCCTGCTGGGGATCACCTTCCTGGTGTTCCTTCTGTGTCAGTTCGTGCCAGGTGGGCCGATTGATCAGATGCGCATGCGCATCGCCGGTGCCGGGGATTTTGGTGAGACCGGGTCCAGCGGCGCACACCGCGCCTCCTCCGTCGATATCCCCGAAACGGATCTGCAGAGCCTGAAGCGCTATTACGGCTTCGACGAACCGATCCTTGTGCGTTATGCAACGTACCTCGGCAAGCTGGCGACACTCGATCTGGGGGATTCCTTTCGTTATACCCTGCCCGTTGAGGATCTGATCATCAGCCGTTTTCCCGTGTCGGTCTATTTCGGGCTGATCGCATTTCTGCTGACCTATTCGATCTGCATTCCTCTGGGCATCGTCAAGGCCCTGCGGCACAAGAGCCACTTCGACAACATCACCTCGGTCCTCATCTTCCTTGGTTACGCCATTCCAGGCTACGCCCTGGGTGCCGTGTTGCTGGGTCTGTTCGCCGTGCAGCACGACTGGTTTCCCCTGGCCGGCTTCGAGAGTCAGGGCTTTGCGGATCTGTCGCTGATGGGCAAGATCGGCGACCGGATCCATCATACGGCTCTGCCCGTGATCTGCTATGCCATCCACCTGTTCGCTTTCATGACGATTCTGATGAAGAACAGTCTGTTGGAGAACATGAGTGCCGACTACGTCAAGACGGCCTTGGCCAAGGGCATGACCTGGAAGCGCGCCGTCTTCGGCCATGCGCTGCGCAACTCGCTGATCCCGATTGCCACCAGTTTCGGCAACAACATCTCGCTGATCCTGACGGGCTCGCTGCTGATTGAACGGGTCTTCGGCATCCCCGGGATGGGTCTGCTCTTCTTCGAGGCCATCACAGCCCGGGACTATCCCGTGGTCATGGGTTACATCTTCATCTCCTCAGCCCTGCTGTTGCTCGGCAATCTGCTGAGCGACCTGTGTGTCGCCATCGCCGACCCACGCGTCAGGTTTGGCGAATGATGGTGTGGCGCCTGAATCCCATCACGCGCAAACGCCTGCAGCGCTTCCGCCGCATTCGCCGGGGGTTCTACTCGTTTGCCATCCTGTTGACCCTGACGGTGGTGTCCCTGTTCTCCAATTTTCTGGCCAATCGCCGGGCGATCGTCGTCAGCTACGAGGGCACACTCTACTTCCCCACGTTCCAGTACCACGATATGGCCACCTTCGCGCAGCAGGACGAGTACGGCTTCGATGATGTCGAGGCCGACTACCTGGCCTTGCAGGCTCGCTTCGCCGCTGATGCAAGCAACAACTGGGTGCTCATGCCACCGGTGCCTTTTGATCCATACGAGCCGGATTTCGACTATGCGGAGCCGCCACCGAATGCGCCGGACAGCCGCCACTGGTTCGGCACGGACTCGCAGGGACGGGATGTGCTGGCGCGACTGCTCTACGGCTTTCGCATTTCCATTCTCTTTGCCGTGACGCTGGTCTTTGTCGGCCAGGTGTCAGGCACTGCCATCGGTTCGCTGCAGGGATTCATTGGCGGTCGCTTTGACATCTACAGCCAGCGATTCATCGAGGTCTGGTCGACGCTGCCCTTTCTCTATGTGGTGATTCTGCTGGCGACTTTCTTCAGACCGGGCTTTCTGCTGCTGCTGGCGATCATGGCTCTGTTCGAGTGGATCCGCATGACCTACTACATGCGAACCGAGATGTATCGCGAGAAGACCAAGGAATACTGCCTGGCGGCCCGCTCCTTTGGCGCCTCCCGCGGGCGTCTGATCTTTCGACATCTGTTGCCCAATTGCCTGACGCCACTGGTGACGATCACACCCTTCGCCGTTGTCGGCGCCATCAGCGCGCTGACGGCCCTTGATTACCTGGGTTATGGTTTGCCCGCACCCACGCCGAGCTGGGGCGAAATGATCGATCAGGCCCTGGCAAGTCAGAACCGCGACAAGCTCTGGTTGAGCATCGCACCATTCTCAGCGATCTCGATCACCCTGCTGCTGGTGACTCTCATTGGTGAGTCGATCCGCGAAGCCTTCGATCCCAAGCAATACGCTCAATACCGGTAACCGAAAGGACCTGTATGTCCGCACCTGCCAGATCTCTGACACGCCTGTTGCTGCCCGTCGCCCTGTTGACCCTGACCCAGGTGCTGTTGCAGCCGGCTGCCGCCGAGGATCTGTCCGCCATCGACTGGGTGACCAACAATGATGATCCACCCATCGGCGATCCGGCGGCGAAAAAGGGGGGCACCTTCTACACCAGCATGAGTTCCTATCCGTTGACCCTGCGCGTTGTCGGCCCCAACAGCAATGATGCCTTTGCTGGCTGGAAACGGGCGTACACCATGAGCTTCTCACTGGTCATGCGGCATCCGACGACGGACAACTACATCCCCATGATGGCGACGCACTGGTCCGTGCAGAGCGACGGCCGCACGATCTACTACAAGTTAGATCCGGATGCCCGCTGGAGTGATGGTCAACCGCTGACGGCAGCCGATTACGTGCACACCTGGCACATGCTTCAGAGTGAGAACATCGTCGATCCGTCGTTCAACCAGTACGCACGCGACTACTACGAAGAGGTCGTCGCAGTGGAACCGTACGTACTCAAGGTGGTTGGCAAGGTGGAAAGCTGGCGCCCTCTCGACATGTTCGATATCTGGGCGACGCCCAAACATGCTGTAACGCTGGAGGAAGGCTTCCCCGAACGCTACAACAGCGCCGTACTTCCTGTGCAGGGACCGTACGTGCTCAGCGAACAGGTTGTCGGCCAGTACGTCGTTTTTTCCCGGCTCGAAGACTGGTGGGGACGGGACAAGCACTACATGCAGGGCATGTACAACGTCGATCGGATTCACATCCGTGTCATCGACGACAATGACCGGGCCTTCGACTTCTTCAAGAAGGGCGAACTGAGCTACTACACGGTCAACACAGCAAAGAAGTGGGCGGAGGAGATTGTTGTGGGCGCTGATGAGCTCGGCTGAGCCCACCGCAAGCGCCTGTTCGTCGACTACCCCCAGGGCGTCTACGGCTTCGCCATGAACCTGGAGAAACCCATCTTCCAGAACAAGGACTTCCGCAAAGCCATGCAGCACCTGTTCAACTTCGATGAGATCAACACGAAGCTGATGTCCAGCGCCTACTATCAGCAGGTCTCAGCCTTCACCGGCACCGAATATGAGAACCGCGATCTGGTGCCGTACGGCTTCGACCCGCGCCAGGCGCGTGAGCACCTGCAGGCTGCCGGTTACTCGAAACGCGGGGATGACGGCATTCTCGTCAACGCCCAGGGCCAGCGCGCCAGCTTCACTCTGTCCTACGGCAGCAAGGGGCTCGAGCGCCACATGACGGTCGTCAAGCAGACCTTCCAGCGCTTTGGTGTCGAGATGGAACTGCGTCTGCTGGAACCGGGGACCGCCTTCCGCAACGGCCTCGAGCGCGAGTACGAAATGACGATCATGTCACGCACGTCGGGTCTCTATCCCAGTCCGTATCAGTACTTCGCTACCGAACTGAAGGAAACCAGGAACAACAACAATGTCTGGGCGTACGGAACCGCCTACACGGACTCGCTGATCGATGTCTACCGTTTCGACACGGACAAGGCACACCGCGTGGCGGCGATGTACGAACTCGACGCCATCATCCAGGATGAGGCGTTCTACGTGCCCTTCTGGCAGGCGCCGTTCATGCGGTTTCTCTACGTGGACTCCGTGGTGTTTCCTGCGTCATTCTTCCCCAAGCGCACGCAGGGCATGACGGACTGGCAGGTCTTCTGGATCGATGCGGATCGCGACACGCGCCTGCAGCAGGCGATGGCGGCGGAGCGCTCCCTGGGTGAGGATACGGTCGTTGATGTCGATCCCTACCTGGTGAAGGATCGCATCGAGGCGACCTTACGTGCCGCTGCGGCGCGCTGAAGGGATCGCGACGACAGATGGCTCTGCTCGAGGTCGAGGATCTGTGCACCGTGTTCCACACCGAAGATGGTGTGGTCCATGCCGTCGACGGCGTCTCCTTCCAGGTGGAAGCAGGCAAGATCCTGGGCATCGTGGGCGAATCCGGCTGTGGCAAGAGTGTGACCGCCATGTCCGTGATGCGTCTGATCCCGGATCCACCGGGGCGGATTGAGTCGGGGCGTGTGTTGTGGAAGGGGCGCGATCTGCTCGCCGTCGATGCGGATGAAATGCCACAGATCCGCGGTCGCGAGATCGCCATGATCTTCCAGGACCCCATGACGTCGTTGAATCCGGTGTTCACCATCGGCAAACAACTGGGCGAAGTCCTCGACAGGCGTTTCGATCTGCGCGGCGCTGCGGCCGACGAGCGCATGGTGGAAGTCCTCGGACATGTGGGCATCGCCGATGCCGAGCAGCGCCTGTCGCAGTATCCACATGAGCTCAGCGGCGGCATGAAGCAACGAATCATGATCGCCATGGCGCTGATGTGTCGACCGGACCTGCTCATTGCCGATGAACCAACAACGGCTCTCGACGTCACGGTGCAGGCGCAGATTCTGCACCTGATGAAGCAGTTGCAGCAGGAGTTCGGCACAGCCATCGTGCTCATCACCCACGACATGGGAGTGGTCGCTGAAACCTGCGATGATGTTGTGGTGATGTACGCCGGCAAGGTCGTGGAGAGTTGCGGGGTATTCGAGCTCTTCGTCGCGCCCCGGCACCCGTATACTCGTGGGCTGCTTGACAGCATCCTGCGCCCCGGGCGCTCGAAGGCTACACCAGTGCCCACCATCGAGGGGGTCGTGCCATCGTTGCTGCAGCCCCCTGCGGGCTGTCGCTTCGCCGATCGCTGCGCGCGGGCCGTGGCGCAGTGTCACCAGGACGAGCCCCTGCTGGCAACAGTCAGCGACAAGCACCTGGTGGCCTGTCACCTGCCGCTGGAGGTGCCGCCGTCATGAAGGCCGCTGCGCTGGTCGAAGTGAGAAACCTGCGGAAGCACTACCCCGTGCGTGGTGGAGTCTTCGGTCGACAGCGAGACACGGTACGGGCCGTGGAAGATGTTTCCTTTCTGCTGCATGCCGGTGAGACGCTGGGTCTGGTCGGCGAATCGGGCTGCGGCAAATCGACTCTCGGGCGCACAATGATGCGTCTGGAGGAGCCGACTTCGGGAGACGTTCTGTTCGAGGGTCGCAATCTGGCGAGCGCCTCCGCCGCGGAACTGTTCACCCTGCGACGCGATGTGCAGATGATCTTCCAGGATCCCTACTCATCGCTGAACCCACGCATCACGATTGGCGAGGCGGTGCGCGAACCGCTCGATATCCATCGACTGGGCAGCGCCGCCGACCGCCGCGCCCGTGTAGACGAGTTGTTCGAGGCCGTGGGTCTGAGCCCCACCGTGCAGGAGCGCTATCCGCACGAATTCTCCGGTGGCCAGCGACAACGTGTCGGCATCGCGCGCGGCCTGGCGTTACGCCCCAGAGTGATCGTCGCCGATGAGCCGGTGTCGGCTCTGGATGTCTCAGTTCAGGGGCAGGTGCTCAACCTGCTGGTGCAACTGCAGCGTGATCTGGGTCTGACCTACCTGTTCATCTCGCACGATCTGTCCGTGGTGGAGTACCTCAGTGACCGTGTGGCGGTGATGTATCTGGGACGTATCGTCGAGATCGGCAAGCGCACGTCGATCTTTGCCGCCCCGGCCCATCCCTATACGCGGGCATTGCTCGAATCGGTACCAATTGCTGATCCCCGCAAACGGCGCGATCGTGTGCCGCTGCAGGGAGAGACACCCAGCGCAGTCCATCCGCCGTCGGGCTGCGCTTTCCACCCAAGATGCCCGCTCGCGGTGGCCGTGTGTCGTGGTGAGGTGCCAGCGTTGGAGTCGGTCCGAACCGACGGGGACGACGGCCATCTGACGGCCTGCCATCGCCATGACGAGATCTGATCAGCCGGCAGAATGCATGTGGGCCGCTTACGCCGTGGGCGTCGACGCCGCCGGTGTGTCGGTTGGGGCACGCATCTGTCGGTCGTTGTCCCGGCGCCGGCCGAAGCCCGTGCGTTCCGCCTTGCCCTTGCGGCGATCCACGACGTCGCCGTGGCAGAAAGGGCAGACTCTCGATTTCATGTGGATTCGCGACCAGCAGTGCCAGCAGTTGCGACCGATACGCAACTTGGCGATCAGTACGCCAATGGGGCCGAGGATCGCCCCGAGGGCAAAACCGACAAACCAGAGCCCACCATATCTCACAGCAGCAACCGCGGCCCAGCAGGCACAGACCATCGACGTTGTAGCAAGGGCAAAGGCAAGAGCAAATTCCGGCATGCGGGTCCCCCCGGGAGTAATTTTGAAGAGGGGAGGATACATCATCCGAGGCGCACGGAAAAGGGGTGGCGGCCTGATACGTTCGGCAGCCAGAGGGCACGATGCACCGCAATCCGGCGCGCTTCTCGTGGCGGCTTCGCCCAATCGGTGTTGGTACCATCCGTCGGGCCCGGGGACGGCATGAAGCTGGCGACACTCGTCGTTTTGTTGTTGTGGCCGGCCCTGGCTTTCGGCGGCGTCTCCGGCAGCCTGGAAGGTGTGGTTACCGACGCCACCACTGCCGAGCCCATAGCTGGCGCCAGCATCGTCGTCGTCGAGACCCGGCAGGGAACGGTCAGCGACACCCTTGGCCACTACCGGTTGCACAACATCCGCGCGGGTACGTACCAGGTGCAGGTGTCGATGCTCGGTTATCGCGCCGTGGCCACGTCGGGTGTCCTGGTCCTGCCCGATCGCCGCGCCGAACTGGACGTGCCTCTGCCGGTCAGCCCGATCCAGATGCAGTCGATGGAGGTCATCCTGCAACGGCCGTTGATCGAAACCGACATTACCGGCACTGCATATCGAATGGATGCCGGTGGTCTGACGGGGCTGCCGGTGGACAGTTTCCAGGACGTGATAGGTCTGCAGCCCTCGACCACCGTGGAAGGACACATCCGCGGTGGCAAGGTGCGCGAGACGATTTATCTCGTTGATGGATTGCCGGTACAGGATGTCATCCAGGGCGGCGCCGGCGCCGAGCTGCCTCTGAGTGCAATCTCGCAGATGACGATCCAGACCGGTGGTTTCGATGCCGAGTACGGCGATGCACTTTCGGGCGTCGTCAATGTCATCTCACATACCGGTGGCGATACACACGAACTGTCGCTACGCCTGGCCAAGGATGACATCTTCGGCGGCGAAGAGGTCAACCATCGCAATGAGATGGAAGTCGCTGCCAGCGGCCCACTGGGCTCGCCAAACCTGTCCTACTTTTCCGCCAGCAACGCGCTGTGGACGGACACGCCCTGGTGGCAGGACATGCAGCATTTTTTCGACTCGCCCGTGCGCAAGGAGTTCAACGGCCTGACCAAGGTCGACTTCAACAGCCCGAAGCGGGGCCGGCTGACGGCAGAGTTGATCTACTCCATGGCGCGCTGGCACGATTACGAGTTCAGCTGGCGCTACAACCTGGATGGGCTGCCGGCACGACTGCGGGATTCCTATCGCGCTGCGCTGCTGTGGACTCGGGCCTTGACGCAGCACACCGCCGTATCGGTGAGCCTCAGCCGGTTTTCGCTACACTCCCGCATCGGTGCGGGGGGCGCTGTGGCGATCGACACCTCGCCCTACGACTATGACTTCTACCTGCTCTACGTCACCTCCGGTTCCCGTTCCTGGTGGGCCGATCAGCAGCAGCACACGTACACTCTCAAGACGGATGTGACACACGAATTCCGCCAGCGGCACATCCTGAAAACGGGACTGGAGCTCAAGCAGTATGAGGTGGACCCCAACCTTTGGACAGCCGGGCAGCGAAGTTAAGGTGGACTCCATGGGGTTGTTAGGCT
>JAQCJA010000096.1 GCA_027593305.1 bacterium | reverse complement strand
GTACGGGTGAAGGAAAACAGGGCGGCACCGAGGAAGGCAGAGCCCAGGGCGGCGGCGTACCCGGCAGGGCCGTCCAGATCGAAGCCGGCGACGACGGCGACAGCGGCTCCCAGCGCCGCCAGTTGCGCTAAGGCAGCGCTAAGGCCAGATCGACGAAGATGACGCCGCGGGCGAGGATGTGCAGCCCGAGCCAGGCGTGGATACAGACAATGACGAGACATGCCGCCAGCGGCGCCGCCATGAAGTGGACAAAATCAGCGTTCACCAGTGGTCTCCCGGAAGGCATCGTCGAGGCGACCGACAATGGCGTCCATGAGCTGCGGGTAATCGTCCGTCCCGTCGATGGCGCCGACAGCGGCGGGGAGGACGACGACAAGACCTCCAGCCCGCTCGGCGAGGCGCTCGCCTGGTTTCGGATCGGTGAACGTGGACTGCAGGATGAGGCGAATGCCATCTTGCCGCATGCGTTCCACCACGTCGCTCACGTGGCGGGGACTGGGTGGAATCCCGGGACGGTCCTCGACGTAGGCGACAACGTCGAGGCCGAGCCAGTTGACGAGATACTCGAACTGCTTGTGATAGCTGATGACCTGGTGGCCGCGCCACTCGGCAGAGCGCGCTTCCCAGATGGCGCGCCGAGCCTCGAGGCTGTCGGTGAAAGTGCGCCGCCCGGTCTCGAAAGCTTCGGCGTCTGCGGGAGCCAACTCCTGCAGACGCGTGGTGATCAGGGCAGCGACGCGGGCGGCGTTGCGTGGATCGAGGGTGTAGTGCGGGTTGCCCTCGGGATGCACGTCACCCATGGAGCGGTTGACTGCGCCGCTGGGGACCTCCAGGGGTGAGATCGCCGTGGCGGCGTCGATCTGCCCGGTCGCGGCGGCGACACGCGGGTTGCGTGCGCCCTCGATGAGCAGGGGCAGCCAGCCGATCTCCAGTTGCAGGCCATTGTAGATCAGCAGGTCCGCCCGGTTCAGCAGGCGCATCGTGCTCGGCCTGGCTTGCACGTAGTGTGGGTCCTGTGGCCCGCGAGCGATGGCCTCGACTTCGACGGCGTCACCGCCGATGGCACGGGTGATGGCCGCCAGATCCGTCGTCGAACAGACCACGCGCAGGGGCGCCGCCGCGACGGTTCCCGCACCCAGCAGGAGCACCGCCACGACCCTCGGTATCGACAGCCGGGACAGCATTCTCGTGTTCATCTGCATTGCTGTTGTCATCAGGGGCCTCTCAGTAGTTGTGGGCGGGATGGGCCCCGAGGGTCACGTTCAACTGCAGCATGACTTGGTGGGCGTTGTCGCCCTCGTCGTGCAGGCGGCTGTACTGCAGGCGCAGGGCAGAGAACTCGGAGGGCACCAGGGCCAGCAAAGCACTGGCGCGCCAGGCGCGTCTGGGTTCGGCCTTCGGCAGGCCGAGCCAGTCGAGGCGGCCCTCAGCCCACCAGCGGCGCGCGAACTGCACCTGGGCCTGTGTGTAGAGGCCACCCTCGGCCGTTGCCCCGGGGCTGTCGTCGTCGGCACGCAGGTACTCCGTCTGCCAGATGAAGGCTCGACGCGTGCCGGCTCCCAGTGGGCGCCACTTGACCGTGAGATCGGCACCGAGCAGCGACGATGTCCCGCCCGCGGCGTTGCCTCCTGCTGCGGCAGAACCGCCCCACTCGACGGTGGTGGCATCGCCCAGTTCATGAAAACTCTTGAGGTGCCCCGCATAGAGCAGATCACCACCATCCGCACTGGCAAAGCGCTCGTTGGCGCCATCCAGGACCTGCCCGGTGACCTCAACGAACCAGGGCAAGGGCGTGAGCCACTGCACCGACACGCCTGCCTCGTTGAGCCCCTCGTCTCCCAGCAGGCGCTGGTTGACCAGGGGGGCGTCGAGGAAAGCAAAGGCGTGTGTATGCAGCAGGTTCTGGCGGCCAAGAGCGGCATAGAACTTCCCTGCCTGCATGCGCATGCCATAGGGCAGGCCAAGGGAAGTGACGTAGCCTTCCTCCACCTCGACACCCTCACCGCCGGGGAAGGCGAGGATGAAGTCTGCCTTCCAGTAGGGATCAACGAAGGAAGTGAACCGCACTTCCAGTTCCTGCACGTGCATCCCGGTGGCTGCCTCGGCCGTCTGCTCGGAGGCGTAGCTGCCCATGAACAGGGCGTTGGCGCTGATGGCGGGATTGGTTACGTGTGAGACGCCGGTCGCCGTGGTGCCCTGGGCGCGAATGGGTCCGACGCTGAGAGTGAGCGTGACAAACGTGATGAGAATCGACCACATGCAGTGGGCGATCCAGGATTGGATGGACATCGGGTGCCTTCCACGACTTGGATGATGACAGCGACGCAGCACATACCGTGACGGCACGGCAACGACATCACACTCCGATCAGGAGCGGGACGGGTCCCGATGGCTGCGTGGGGCCGGCGGTGGTTCCGCCGGCCGGGCTTCATGCGAAGGCGAAAACGGGTGGAGCGCGGCCGCGGAAGCGGAGGGGGCGCTCACTGAAGGCAGTGGAGGGAGTGATGCACTGGGGGACGAAGACGACGATTGCGAAGACGATCGTCGGCGGGATGACAACGAGGACGTGCTGCAGGGTCTTGCAGACGTAACAGTCGCCGTGATCCAGTGGCGACTCGGCCGCCACGTGGCATAACAGCAGCAGCAGGCCAAGGACGAGGAGTCCTGTCAAAAACAGCAGTCGGGACGGAACTCGACCTGCGGGCCGTACAGTGGGGCGTAAGCGAGATAACAACGTTATGCCAGGCAATCTACCAGATATCCGGGCCCCTTACAAGCATGCCTTTGAAGGACTGAGGAGGCCCTGTTCAGCCCCGCTTCTGGTACACCCGGCACCGCGGATGGAAACCGCGCTGCACAAAGGTTCGCTCCGCCAGCAGGTGCCACCCACCCTCCACACTCGGGCCCAACGCCTGCAGCGACCCCGGATCCTGGGTAAGGCCCACGAGCTTGCCGCCGAGGCGGCAGAGCCGATAGGCTTCGTCGAAGGTATCCCGGTAGAGGGAGGTGTTGGATTTTTTCGAACCGATGCTCTCCCCCCACGGCAGATCCGCACAGAGCTTGTCAAAGCTGGCGTCGGCAAAAGGGAGTCGCCTGACATCGCCCTGGAGCAACTGCACCTGCGTGCGCACGCCGGCGGCGGCGCAATTCTGCCGCGCCGCGTCAAGTGCCGTCACCGAGTTGTCGACACCCACCAGAACCGTCGCGGCACTTCGTTGACGCCGCTCAATCATGATTGTGCCACTGCCGCACATCAGATTGAGAAACCGATCCTGTGGTGACGGGGCGGACATCTCCACAAGCGCGGCGGCGACCGTGCCGTTGAGACTGCCGAGATAATCGACCTGGCGCCAGGCACGTGTGCCCAGGGGCCGATTGCCCACCCGATACAGCACTTCCCAGCCCTTCTTCCCAGGTCTGAGCGTGACAACCAGGTCTCCGGTATCGTTGTGGAAGGGCATCCCGAGCTTATCGGCCAGTTGGGTGCCCAGCCGTTGCATGGTGGGGGAATTGGCGCCGGCCGCCTCCAGGCGCAGGCCTTCGTACCGATCCTCAGGACGGAGCGCCATGACGGCGACAAGATCCCGGGCCAGCGCGTTGAGGTGCTCGGGAGACAGCAGCGTGCGGGGTCGCAGGACGTCGAAATCCCGCCGCTGGTGCAGTGTGTGACAGAGCCGGATCGCCAGGAGCTCTTCCGTGGTACCGGTGAAACGAAAGTGGCACTCGCTGGTCCTGGCGTGCTCGAGGAATGACACCTGGCCCCTGAACCGTCGCTCCAACTCCATGGCGAGCAGATCTTCGAGGCCGGGCAGAGAGGCGGCGACCCATGTCAGGGCTCTGGCCTTGTCCGGCCTGTCGGCTCGCTTCTCGGATCTGCTGGTGGATCTGCTGGTGGATTTGGCGGCTCCCCTGGCAGCTGGCTCGGAACGGCGCTTGCCGACCCGAGCGCCCTGCTTGCTGCCGCTCTTGTGAGGTTTGGCGCCACTCTTGTGGGGCTTGGAACCGCCCTTGGCCGCTTCCGGATTGCCCCTGCCGGGCGTGTCACTGTGCCTGGAGATGGAGCGCTTCGCCATTTTCACTCCCTCACCGGGGGTTGAGTCGTTATCGTTGAGCACACCGATACAATAGAGGATACATGTCTGCACCCCAATACACTGCCGCCGTGCTGCTGGTGCTGGCGGTGCTGCTGCTGCCTTGTGCTGTCCAGGCGCAGGATGCCGAGACACGCGCCCGTCACGTGAGCCTGGCGCCGCCGCAAATGCGGGATGACGGAACGGTGGTGACGGCGGTCCGCATCGATGACGCAACCGACCTGATTGCGGGTGACGTCGACCTGTCCTTCGCCGCTGCCGGCACTCGCATTGTCGATGTGCGTGCCAGTGATCTGCTCCGAGGCTTCTTTCTACTTTCAAATGTGGTGGCCGATACGCTGCGCGTATCCTTTGCCGGTGGCAGCGCCACGCAGGGACAGGGTACGTTGTTTGAGATCATTTCCGAGGGTGCCGCCATGCCGGGGTTCTCCCTGTTCATGGTGTCACTCAACGGGGACCAGATCCCGGTTGCTTTCGACCCGGCGACGGCTGTTCGTGACGGCGACCCTGAACTTGCCGCCGCCGACCTGCGCGCCTATCCCAATCCGTTCAACGCGGATACCATCATCAGCTTTGTTGTGATGCGACCATCGGTGGTGCAGTTGGTGATCTTTGCTGCCACGGGGCAACGGGTCCGTGTGCTTCCGTGGGGGACATTCGCCGCCGGTGTGCACTACATTCGCTGGGACGGGACCGACGCCTCGGGTACGGCCGTCGCCAGCGGTATGTACTTTGCGCGGCTGCAGGTCGGGGTGCGCCGTTCCGTGGTGCGTCTGGCTCTGCTGCGCTGAGATTCGACTGAGCCGCCCGACAAGCTCCACCGGTGTGTCGATATTTCGGCCCATCGATCCACTGCAGAAGAGAGGACCCAAATGAACCCACAGAACTGCATCCTCTACAGCGGCGGCGCGCCGGGCGCTGAGGCCGAATTTGGCATGAACGCCGAGCACGCTGGCGTCGACGAGGTAAACTTCTCCTTTGAGGGCCACAGCAACGTCCGGCAGCGTGGCCTGCGAATCCTCAATCCTGAGGAACTCGAAAACGGCGACATCAGCCTCGAGTATGTATCGAAGCTCATGAATCGTCGCTACAGCCAGGGGCCGATGTTCCGCAAGATCCTGCAGACGATCTGGTATCAGATCAACGAAGGGCAGGAGATCTACGTGATCGGCGAGGTCCTCGAGGATCGTACGGTAAAGGGTGGTACGGGCTGGGGTGCGGAGTTCGCCAAGCTGTGCAACAAGCCGTTGTACGTTTATGACCAGGCGCGTGAAGTGTGGCTCAAGTGGGTCGGTATGGAATGGCTCGAGTTGGCCGACGACGACGGACCCCGCATCACCCATCAGCGCTTCACGGGAACCGGCAGTCGGACGCTGACGGACAGCGGACGAGCCGCCATCAAAGGGCTGTTCGAGCGCTCCTTTTCCTGATTTGAGCCGTCTCCCGGAGGGTGCGCCGCTTTTGCGTCAGGCATACAGCACCTGACGAATATCCTCGCCGGTGATGCGCACCGTCTGACCGTCAAGGCGCTCGGCGTTGGCCACCCCATCGTAGCGGTCTGCCTCGTGGGTGTGGAAGTAACGCTTCACCAGCACAAAAGGGCCGTCCCAGACCAACGGCGCCACGGGGCGGGCGCGATGCTGCTCCACGGCCCGGATCGCCCCTGCATGTATCATGGACCTGGCCTTCTCCTTTGACACCGACACGGCCGACTCGCGCGACAGCCCGCGTTTCACCGCCACCGTGGCGACGCCGGGCACGAGGTCCTCGGCTGCGGTGCAGGCAGCCTCTTCTCCCGTGAGATAGATCAGCGGCATGCCGACGGCACCGTGATACAGTGTCCATTGGGCGATTTCACCGAT
Organism: bacterium; assembly: GCA_027593305.1. Lineage (GTDB taxonomy): Bacteria > Latescibacterota > UBA2968 > UBA8231 > UBA8231 > UBA8231. Next base: position 6,130 of record JAQCJA010000096.1, on the reverse strand, counting down.
GGGCCTGTCGTTGAGAGTCAGGGAGTAGATGGAGCGACTGCTCTGTGTGTGGTTCAGATTGCTCGTAGCGACGCCGCTCATGGCATGCTGGCCGATGATGACGGTCACGTCGTAGTCCTGCAGGACCGTATCACGCACCGAACGGGGTGCCGTCGGACGCCCATGCAGCATTTTGGCTTCAGGGTGCATGTGCTCAAACCACAGTCCGCCCGGGCCATGTCCGTCGATGATGAGTACGTCGCTGCAACCCGCCTCGAGAAAGCCATCGACGGCGGCATTGACCTCTGCCATGGCCAGCTGGCGCGCGAGGATGTGATGCCGGCCCTCCGGATAGGTCTCTTCGTGGAAGGAGGTGACACCCGCAGTGCCCTCCAGGTCGGTCATGATGGCGATCTTCATAGGGCAGCTTCCTTGTCCGTGACTGTGGCTTCCAACGTGGCGTCGGATCCGGCGGTCACATGGTGTCGACGGGCATCACGTCAACCGGAGGCGACAACCGCTACCTGCTGTCCGAGCAGATCGCAGATGGCCAGCTGGGTCTGTGCCGACGTTGCCAGGGGTGATGGCAATCGTCGTATTCTGGCAGGAACCTGACGAATTGATGGAGTTGAGGTTACTGACTGTGTGCCGGCGTCAGACCCAGAAGGAGGCAGGTGCCAGGCACCCGCAGGCTCTGTCGCCGGCACACAGCGGGATCAGCCTTTGAAGCCGGCCTCTTTATGGGCACCGTCGCAGTACGGCTTGTTCTTCGACGCGCCACAGCGGCACAGCGTGTAGTGATCGGTTGTGGCAGGCGTGTGCTCGTTCATGACGACACCGCCACGCACGTGCAGGGGACCATCGGCGGAGACGAAGATTTCCGGCTCGGAGAAGAACTCATCGTGCGTCTTGCCGTCCAGCTTATAGGCCAGTGAGCCCGAGGGGCAGGCGCGGATCGTGGCAATCACCTTCTCCCGCTCGCCTTCATCGGGCTGGGACACACGCTCGTCACCTTCCCACTTGAAGAACGTCTCCGGCGCACCTTTGACACATGCCCCGGCGTGGCAGCAGACGCCAATGTCATCCACAACGGTCAATTCTTCACCCGCATACTCACGCACCGGATACTCTTGCTGCCGCTCCCTGGCTCCGGTGAAACCGATCTCCTTGTGCGTGCCGTCGCAGAAGGGCTTGTTCTTCGAAGCACCACAGCGACACAGGGCGATGACATCCTTGGCCATCTCGATGGGATGATTCTGCGCGTCCGTCAGTTTGCCCAGACCCTTGACGAGGAAGGGGCCGTTCTCTGGCACGTCAATCGTCGGCTTGTCGTCACTCATTGTCGCTCTCTCGCAGTTTGGGTGGTCAAAAGTCTGACTACGCCGTGGCAAACTTCGCCTGGCGTGCCTCTCGTTCGCGCAGGTGACTCTGCAGTTCCTTCTTGCGGATCCGCAGTGAACCCGGTGTGACTTCCATCAACTCGTCCGCATTGAGATACTCGATGATGTCGTCGAGTGACATGATGCGGTGCGGCGGCAACTGCTCCTCCTCGCCCGAGGGTGCGGCCCGGTGTCCGGTGCCCGGCTTGCGCTTCGTCGGGTTGACGAGCAAGTCCCCGGAGCGAATGTGCTGACCGATGACCTGACCGTCGTAGACTTCGGTGCCCGGTGGGATGAAGAATGAGCCACGCTGTTTGAGATTGGTCAGCGAGTACGCCGAAGCGATGCCGGTGTCCCCGGAGACGAGGGAGCCGAAATCCTGCGTGTCGATTGCACCGGCGAAGGGGGCGTACTCATGAAACAATGTGTGGTAGATGCCGTTGCCGCGAGTCGAGGTCAGGAACGGGTTGCGGAAACCGAGCATGCCACGCGTGGGCACAACGTACGTGCAGTGCACAATGCCGCCGTCCGTGTGTCGCATGTCGGTCAGACGACCCCGCCGGCGGCCGAGCATCTCACTGACGGCTCCGAGGTTGGCTGTCGGCACTTCGATGTAGACTTCCTCAAAAGGCTCCTCGATGCCGTTGTCGCCCTCGTGGTAGATGACTTCGGGCTGGCTCACGGAAAACTCGTACCCTTCGCGGCGCATCGTTTCGATGAGGATCGCCAGATGCAACTCGCCCCGTCCGGATACGGCCCACTGTCCGGTGGCTTCCGCGTCTTCGACGCGCAACGCGACATTGACCTCCAACTCGTGGTGCAATCGGTCGCGGATCTGCCGACTCGTCAGAAAGCGACCCTCACGCCCGGCGAAGGGGCTGGTATTGATGCCGAAGGTCATGCGCACCGTCGGCTGCTCAACCTCGATCCGTGGCAGCGGGCGCGGATCGGCGATGTCGGTGATGGTGTCGCCGATGCCGACGTTCTCTATGCCGGACAGTGCGATAATGCTGCCGGCGGTCACAACCTCCTGTGGTTGACGTTCGAGATTGCGGAAGGTGAAGACTTCGCCGATGCGTGATTTGTGCATGATGCCGTCACGATCGATGTGTGCCACTGATTGGCCGGCGCGCAGCTCCCCCGACAACAACACACCCACGGCGATCTTACCGACGTAGTTGCTGTACTGCAGGGTTGTGACCAGCAGCTGTGGTGGGGCGTCACGGTCAACCACTGGCGGCGGCACACTCTTGAGAATGGTCTCGAACAACGGGCTGAGGTCATCGGCGAGATTGGTGTGGTCATACCCCGCCCGCCCTTCCAGGGCCCGCGTATAGAGAATCGGGAAATCGCACTGCTCGTCGCTGGCGCCCAACTCCAGAAACAGGTCCAGGGTCTGGTCCGTCACCCAGTCCGGGCGCGCCGCGGGACGATCGACCTTGTTGACCACCAGGATCGCTTTCAGCCCCTGATGCAGCGCGTGGCGCAGGACGAAGCGGGTTTGGGGCATGGGCCCCTCAACGGCATCCACGAGCAGCAGCACGCCGTCCACCATGTTGAGAATGCGCTCCACCTCACTGCCAAAGTCGGCGTGCCCCGGTGTGTCGATGAGGTTGATCGTCGTGTCACCGTAGAGCACGGCCGTATTCTTGGCGGTAATGGTGATGCCGCGCTCGCGCTCGAGATCATTGGAGTCCAGAACGCGCTCCATGACGGCCTGATTGTCGTGAAATACATGCGTCTGCTTCAGCATGCCATCCACGAGTGTGGTCTTGCCGTGATCGACGTGGGCGATGATGGCGATGTTCCGGATGGTATCGGCGGTACTTTTCATTCTGCCTTGATTTCGTTCCAGACGGTGTCCATCTCTTGCAGAGTCGCCGCACGCAGGCTGGTACCACGTGCGGCAAGAACCTGTTCCACTCGGCGGAAACGCCGGTCGAACTTGTCGACAGCACCACGAAGGGCGTCCTCCGGTGCCACCTTCATGAAACGGGCTACATTGACGAGGGCGAAGAGCAAATCGCCAAACTCCTCGTGGATGCGCTCCGGCGTGCCGCCGGCATCACATTCCTGGCGCAGCTCTTCGATTTCCTCGGTTACCTTGGCAAGGGCGCCATCGACGTGCTCCCAGTCGAAGCCCACGCGCGATGCCTTTTCCTGGACCCGCTGCGCGCGCAGCAGCGCTGGCATGGGCCTGGGGATGCCATCCAGCGCCGAGGGAGCGGGACCTTCGTCACTGCTGCGTTCCTCGCGCTTGATCTGTTCCCAGTTGCGCAGGACGTCGTCGGCATCAGCGACGGCAACGTCGGCGAACACATGCGGATGCCGACGGATCAGCTTGTCGGTGATCGCCCGACACACGTCGTCCGCGGTGAAGCGCCCGCTCTCGGATGCGATCTGCGCATGGAACACCACCTGCAGAAGCACATCCCCCAGTTCGCTGCGCAACTCGTCGTCATCTCCGGCGTCGATGGCATCCAGGACCTCGTAGGTCTCTTCCAGCAGATGGGGTTTGAGCGTGTTGTGATCCTGCTCGCGATCCCACGGACAGCCGTCGGCGGCGCGCAGCCGGGTCATGATACGCACCAGCTCATGGAAGGCGGAACAGGTGGTGCTGTCGGTCAACTCGTCCCCCCTTCTGCTGGTCGCAATTCGGTGTACTTCTCGTTGACACCCCGCGCCTGATCGATCGGATACTTGCGGGCTGAAACCTCCAGCTTGTCGCGCAGAATCGTCGTTACGTCATATCCGAGGTTGGCACTCATGAGCAGAACGAAGTAGAGCACGTCTGCCAGTTCATGGGCGATCTCGGTGCGTCGATCGGCCACCAACAGACGCTGTTCCATCTCATCATTTGAGCGGAAACGGAAGTGCTCCAGCAGCTCCGCAGCCTCCACGGAGAGACCGATGGCCAGGTCCTTGGGCGTATGGAACTGATCCCAGTCCCGCTCTTCGACGAATGCCCGGACCAGCGCTTTGAGCTCGCTGACGGGGGTCGCCTCGTCGCCGCGCTCGTCCATCTCAGGGTCCATCCTCGTCGGTCATGCGGATCTGTCGAACCCATAGAATGTACGGGGACGCAGAAATTCTGCCACGGGCCCGTTCCAGCAGGGCTCTGAGGAGTCGAACGCGGCGCCTGACCGAGGACTGTGATCCTTCTCACAAGTACCTGTCAATGCACGACATGCAGGGAACTGGAGGATTTGCTGAAGGGTCCCAGGGGCAGTTCCCACACCGATGAAAGGATGCCCATGATGGAAGCGACAAAGAAGTCCACCGACGGTTCTGGACCGCGGCGTGGCACCGACGAAGGTGATGCGATCCTGTCGAGTTATCTGCGGGACATTGCTGATTCCTGCCCCCTGTCGAGTGCCGAGGAAGGGGAACTGGCCCGGCGCATTCGCGCTGGAGATGGTACGGCGCGCAACACCCTTGTGGAAGCGAATCTCCGCTTTGTTGTTGCTGTTTCGAAAGGATACCAGGGACGGGGACTGCCACTGGCTGAACTGATCAGTGCCGGCAACGTGGGCCTGATCACGGCGGCAGAGCGATTTGATGAAGCAAGGGGCTTCAAGTTCATCTCCTACGCTGTCTGGTGGGTGCGCCAATCGATCCTGCAGACTCTCATGGAGCAGTCCACAGTGCGTGTGCCGGCCAATCGCCTCGACCTGCTGGCGAAGATCGCAAGGACCATGGAAGCCCTGCAGAAAAGCGGCGAACCGACGTCCCTGGCGAGGGTCGCAGCTGTCCTCGATTACCCTGTAGAGATGATCGAGCAGACCCTGATCGGTGGTCAACCCATGCGTTCTCTCGATGCCCCGTTTGCCGGCGGTGAGGCGCGCTGCCTGCTCGATCTGGTCTGGGACGAGGGGCAGCGCAGTGTCGAAGACGACTACCTCGACGATTCGATGCAAGAGGATGTCGGCTCAGCTCTGGCAGCTCTGTCCGAGCGCGAGGCGCGGATTCTGCGGCTGTACTACGGCATTGGCGAGGATAAGGCTCTGACGCTGGATCAGATCGGTGGGCGCTTCCGGCTCACCCGGGAGCGCGTCCGGCAAATCAAGGAGGTCGCCCTCAGCAAGCTACGGCACCCAAGGTTCCACGGCCGCCTGCGACCGTACGCGGCCAGCTGACGGAGAGAGATCTCGGGGTGCCGTCCGGCGGCACTCCGAGACGTCTCTCATTCAGGTACGAGAGTTGCTCGGGAGCAGGGCGTGTGTCAGGATGACGCAGGCGCCAGGGAGGCGCCGCAGAAAAGCGTTCCGCCCCAACCCAACCCGACGGAAAGGACTTCCTCTTTCCTGTTCAAGGGATCCACGGCGTCTGCCGATAAAAACGGTACAGACCCCCACGAGGATACAGCGCCATGCACTCGAACCAGATTCGCACCCGCGTCTCAAAAAACAGCTTGATAATGCGCCTCGGCGCTTTCTTCTTCGTCGCCACCGGGCTGTTTTTCGGTGCCCTCCTGGCAGCTCTTGCGGGCGTTTCCGGCTAACGGAGCACCATTGGACCGCGGCTGAAACGGCCGGATTTCAGGGCGTCTGCCGACGCGTTTGCGGCCCGTCTGTTTGTCATTGACGCCCCCCTGGGGCCCACATATATTGCCGCTCGCAATGGGACTGCAGCAGATCCCAAAAGTGGAGGCACCACGACGCGGTTTCCCTTCCGGAACCGCGTTTTCGTTGCGCCTTCGGATCAGCAATTCATCAGCGAGTCGTGAGCAGGCATATGGGCCGAGTCATTGCTGTCTCGAATCAAAAGGGCGG
>JAQCJA010000095.1 GCA_027593305.1 bacterium | reverse complement strand
CCCCGCCATGCGTCCCAGTGGCATTCGCCTGGGAACGGCGGCGGTGACGAGTCGTGGTTTCGGCGCGCCGGAAATGAAGCAGTTGGCCGCGTGGATCGATCGTGTTGCCTCGGCGCGCGCCGACGAAGACGCCGACAAGGCCACTCGGATTCGGGTCCATCGCGAGATTGCCGCCGAAGTACGGGCCCTGTGTGACCGCTACCCGGCACCGGGACTGGCACCCGTATGACGCCTGCCGCCGCGATCTGCACTCCGCGCCTAGCGGGCAAAGACCTCCATGCCCAGGTGCAGGAAGGCCCAGGTAACAGCGGCGAGCACAACAAAGGGGACCAGATGTTTTTCGGACGTCTTCACGGCGAGCCTCCCAGGGGAGTCAGGTGGCTGACGTTGGAGACCCTGACGGTGCCCTGAACAGCACTGTGACAGGGAGTTGACAGCGCAATTACAGGGCAAGATATACGCATGCGAACGGTTTTCCTGTGACCCGCCTCACGTTAGGCTGCTACCGTGAAGATCACAAAGATCACGCTGCACCTGGTAAATGTCCCGGAAACGCACTGGTGGTGGTCGGATGACGAATACGGCCAACCCGCGCACCAACGCGACGGGCACTACGTTGCCGAAGTCGAAACCGATGCCGGTCTGACGGGACTGACGCAGATCGAACGAATGACGGACCACGCTACCGTCGAACAGACGGTGCGTGGCTGGCTGGGTGTCGATGTGCTGGTTGTGAATCTGGCGCAGACGCCCTCAGCCCTGGCCAAGTCCTTCGAACAGGCCGTGCTCGATCTGCGCGGCCAGGCCCTGGGTGTGCCCATCTGGCAACTGCTCGGCGGTCGGGTTCGTGACCGCGTACCCATCACGATGTGTACCGGGTACAAGACGCCGGAACACACGGCAGAACAGGCTGCTGCCGGGTGGGAGCAGGGCTTCCGCTGGTACAAGATGAAGTGCTGCACCGCCCGCGATGTAACGGCCGAAGATCGCCTGCGCCACATCGAGGCTCGTGTGTGCGCCATTCACGAGGCGGTACCGGGCATGGGCATTCGCCCCGACATCCGCTGGCGTCTTGAAGAGGTATGGGTGGCGCAGGAACTGGCGCGACGCCTGCACGGTTTGCCCATGGAATCCTTCGAAAGCCCCATCACCAAGGGCGCCCATGGCGGCACGCACAGCGAGTGGCGTCGACTGCGGCAGACGATCGGTGTTCCCATTGCCGATCACGTGCGTGACGAACACGACCTGATCACCCGTTTCCAGGCACAGGCTCTCGACTACGCCATCATCGGCTCCGGCAGTCACCTGGCAGATGTCCAGGCCTCGAGATTCGCCCACAGCCTCGGCCTTGGCGGTTGGTCTCAGTGTGTGCAGTACGGACCTGGCGCCGCTATGGGTCTGCATGTGGCCGCCTGCATGCCGAATGTGACGCAGCCCTACGACATGGTGGGCCCCATGTCCTGGGAGCATGATCTGACCAACGAACCCTTCGAGTTCGAAGGTGGGGCACTGCTGGTGCCCGACCGGCCCGGTCTGGGCTTCACCCTCGACCTGGATGCCGTGAACCGTTACCTCCTCAACCGCTACGTCTATGCGTGGGAACAAGGGACTCCATGAGCAACATCTATGAACGCTTCGGCGTGTGTCCCATCATCAATGCATCCGGGCCTTCCACGCGCCTCAGCGGTGCCATCATGGCACCGGAAGTGGCTGCGGCGATGGCCGCTGCGTCGCAGCAGTGTGTCGACATCGCCGAGCTGCAGGCGGCCGCCTGTGTGCAGATCGCGCGACATACGGGGGCCGAGGCGGGCTACGTGACCAGCGGCGCCGCTGCAGGGCTGCTACTGGCGACGGCGGCGTGTGTCACTGGCCTCGATCCCAGCAAGATGAATCGCCTGCCGGATACGAAAGGCATGAAGAACCGCGTCGTCATGGCGCGCAGTCATCGCAACTTCTACGACCACGCCGTGCGCTCCGTCGGCATCGAACTGGTGGAGGTCGGCATTGCCGACCGTTACTCCGGTGCCGGAGTACGCGACGCCGAGCCCTGGGAATACACGGCGGCGATCGACGACAACACAGCGGCCGTCTTCTACGTTGCCTACGCTCACACGCAACCGGATCTGGTCGCCGTCGTCGAGGTGGCGCATGCCGCCGGTGTGCCGGTGATCGTCGATGCCGCCGGGCAGTTGCCCCCGGCGAGCAATCTCAAGCGTTTCATCGCCGAAGGGGCGGATCTGGTCTGCTTTTCCGGCGGCAAGACCATTGCCGGCCCGCAGGCCAGCGGCATCCTCGCCGGGCGGCGGCACCTGATCGAAGCGGCGGCACTGCAACATCTGGATCTCGACATCCTGTGGGAGCAGTGGAGTCCGCCCGCCGGCCTGATCAATAAGAGCAACCTGCCCGGGGCTCCGCATCACGGCATCGGCCGGCCGTGCAAGGTTGGCAAAGAGGAGATCGTCGGTCTGCTGACGGCGCTGGAGCTCTTTGTTGCCGAAGGTGACGCCGCCCGCTTTGCCCGGTGGCTGGCGCACATGGAGGCGCTGGTGAAAGCGACGGGGTCGATCGACGGTGCCGTCGTGGAACTGCGCCATGATCCGAAACGCGCGGCGATCCCCGCCGTGCATGTGCATCTCGATGAGGATGTCATCGGCAAGTCGGCGCTGGACGTGGTCCGCGAACTGCAGGATGGATCGCCGGGCATCGCGGCCAATCCGACCTATCACCGGGACGGCGTCGTCGCCTTCGGGCCGCTGTGCCTGAAAAAGGGTGAGGCCGAACTCGTCGGCCAGCGCCTGCGCCAGGTGCTCAACGCGGTCTGACGCAGAGGCGGCGTCGAAGGCCAGTGCCGGGGGCCTACTCACAAACCCATGCAGCCAGGAGAGGCCATGCCCCACAGCTGTGACACGGAACAGATCGTCGAGGCTTTCTATCGGGACGGATTCGTGCATATTCCGGGTGTTCTCGATGCACACGAAATCGAGGCACTGAAAGCCAGGACCGATGAACTTCTCGATGACGCCGCATTACAGGCGCGGGTCAATCCGGAGCGCCATGACTCCCACTACGCGCAGCGCCATCTGTCCGCCACAGGTGCGCAGGTTCCCTTCATTCTGCGCAATACGATCGAGCTGGATCCTCTCTTTGCCGACATGCTCACGCGCGAACCGATCCTGAGCCTGGCGGAGGCCATCGTAGGCAAAGGCTGTCGGTTCTGCGGGCAGAATGTGCTGCGCAACGTTTCCGGCGTCGCCATCGAGCAGTGGCACGTGGATGGCGCCCTGCAATTTCCTCTGCCTGACGACATACCTCGGCACGATGCGCGCGCCCGGCCTCCGGTGCTCTGGCTGACGATCCAGATGGCGTTGAGCGATATCGACACGATCGAGAACGGCCCGACGCAATATGTCCCGGGGAGCCACTTCTCCGGACGCCATCCGAACGAGCAGAATCGTCCCGAGTTTGACGGGCAGGGCCCGGTGTCCGTGTTCTGCAAGGCGGGAGACATCTACCTGCAGGATCCGCAGTGCTGGCACCGCGGTGCACCCAACACCTCGACGCGCACCCGGTACCTGATGCAATCCCAATATGCTGCCGACTGGGCGTATCGCCGTTTCGGCTGGATGAACCGCGTGCCGGTGGCTGAGACGCACCTGCAGTCGGCCGACGATCGCCTGCTGCACGTGCTGGGGCGCGCGCGGCCCGCGGGCCCCGAGCTCGGAGCCGCGGCGCGATGACGTCAGCTGCACACGCCCCCATCCTGCTCAATGACAACCAACTGCAGTCGTTCCTGCGCTCCGGGTACCTGACGGTGGACGCCGGTCTGCCCGCCGCCTTCCATACCCGTCTGCACGGGCAGATCCAGCACCTGTTCGCCACCGATGGCAACCCTGGAAACGACATTCTGCCCCTTGTGCCGGACCTGCACCAGGTGCTGACACAACCCCGTGTGCACGGTGCACTGACGAGCCTGCTGGGCCCGGACTATCTGTTGCACCCACACCGACACTGCCACCTGAATCCCGCCGGCAGTGACGGCCAGCGCCTGCATCAGGACAGCTATGAGGCCGACCAGAATGTGCGGCATCATCGGCTCCGCTGGCTGCTGGCGTTCTACTACCCGCAGGATGTGGATGCCAACCGTGGACCGTCAGCGATTGTGCCGGCGACGCAATATCTGACGCGGAGTGACCGGCCCGCTGCTGCCGACGAGTTGCCGTTGCAGGGCCGCGCCGGAACGGTCACGATCGTGCACTACGACCTGTGGCATCGGGCCATGGCCAACGTCGGCACGCAGGATCGATTCATGGTGAAGTTCCTGTTCACACGTGTATGTGAACCGCGCGAGCCTTCGTGGTGTCACGACGGCACGCCGTGGCCGTCGACAGGCAGAGCCGATGACGTCCTGTGCGCGAGCCTGTGGGACTGGATCTGTGGTGCTGCTGTGGACGGCGGACCCGTGGCACGTGTGTCCGGCCCGGACGATGGTCTGGTTGAAGATCTGGTTGAAGGTCTGGGTAGCAGCGACGAGAGCGAGCGCCACCGGGCAGCCTACCGCCTTGGCGGGATGGACGCCTCAGGGGCGGAAGCGCTGCTGGCCGCGCTGCGTCTGGAGGGCCAGCAGCGCCTGCAGCCGAACATCGAACGTGCACATACCAACCCGGTGCAGTTTGATGCCGCCTATGGGCTGACGGCGGCCGGCGTTGTCGCCGTGCCGGCCCTCACAAAGCTGCTGGCAGATGAGATCTGGTGGTTGCGGGCCAGTGCTGCCGATGTGCTCGGCGACATCGGGTTGTACACCGAAGAGGGCGTGCAGGCTCTCACGACCAGCCTGAAGGATCCATCCGAGTGGGTGCGACGCAACGCCGTGGAAGCCCTGGGCAACATCGGCCCCCCGGCCGGCTGTGCCAGGAATGCGCTGGCCCTATGCCTGGCCGATCCCGATGACGCCGTGCGCTACAACGCGGCGCTGGCGCTGGCCAAGATCACCAGTGGCGACAGGGTGGCGCTGCAGGCAGCACAGTGTGACAGCAACCGCTACGTTCGCGAACTGGCGACAGAGGCTCTGGCCCGGGGTTGATCTGCCGCCCTACGGTACTGTCAGGCGTTGATCGAGCGATGGAAGTGGACATGCCACCAGCGACCGTCCCGTCGCTGCCAGACGCGGGTCTCTTCGCACTGTCGGCTTACCGGACCTGTCTCCGTCTGCTGCTGCGTCAGGCGAACGTAGGTGATCAACGCCGCGTCCGCTCCCAGCATCCGTACCTGAGGCGCGATCATTGTTGCGTTTTTTGCGCCCGAAGAAGTGCCCAGTTCGAAGTAGAAGCGATGAAACGGCAGGCCCGCCACCTGGTGCCCCAGGGCCTCTGGCTCGAATGCCGTGAGTGCGGGATCGCAGAGGGATTCGTAGGTCTGCCAGTCTCCGGCCACAATGCAGTCGATCAGCCGCTGGCTCAACTGTAACAGTTCCTGTTGTTCACACATGCTGTTTCTCACTTGTCGAAAGACGGGTCGAGTGGGCCCTTGAAGCAGGCACCATCGACGGTCATGCCGTTGCACGCATCGAGGTCGCCCGAGCCCGGTTGGCTCGAGAAATGAAAAAGCGGACGAGAGCCGCTACAACTCCCGTCCGCTTGTTGCCGATGTTATGGCAACACAAACACTACCGGCGCAGGCCGTATTTCTCCAGTACCGCGTCCCATTCCCCTCGGGCCTGCATAATCAACTCGATGACTTCACGCACGGCGCCCTGGCCCCCGGGTGTCACCGTCACATAGTCGGCCACGGATTTGACCTCCCGGCGCGCATTGGCCACTGCCACACCGAGCCCGGCCCGCCGCAGCAGCGGTGCGTCCGGCAGGTCGTCGCCCATGTAGCACACTTCATCGTCCTGCACACCGGCGGCGGCGCAGATCTTCTCCCAGGGCTCGATCTTGTCGAGGTGTCCCTGAAAGATGTGGGCTACACCCAACATCTGACACCGATGGGTGATGCCGGGTGCATCGCGACCACTGATGACGCCACTGACGTGGCCGGCGGCGTGCCACCAGCGCAGCGCCATGCCATCGATGGCGGTACTGCCCTTGGTCTCGATGAGGACGCCATTGGGGCCGGGGAAGTAGAACAACCTGCCATCGGTCCACACGCCGTCCACATCCGTGAGCAGAACACGAATCCGTTTCGCCTTCTCCATCAGGGCGGGCGACGGCGGTGGTGCGGCGGTATCAGCAGCCATCGCTAGAGTTTGCCCTGATAGATCTTGACGACCTGATCGAGCAACGCCAGCGCTTCCGACCGCTCACGCTGGAACGCATTTCGTCCCATGATGGAACCGAAACCGCCACCATCACGAATGCCACGGATCTCCTCGAGCACTTCTTCGGTCCCCCGGGCGGCGCCCCCGGAAAAGATCGTGATGCGGCGGCCATCAAAGGCGCTGTTCATGACGTGCTCGATACGCTGCGCCAATGTCGCCGTCTGCAACCCGGCTTTCTCATAGACCTTCTTGGCTTCAGCCTGCTCGACGCAGTCGGCGGGGGGTTTCACCTTGAGAATGTGCGCGCCCAACTGCGCCGCGATCTGCGCGGCGTAGGCCGATACGTCGAGAGCGGTTTCGCCATCCTTGCTGATATCAGACCCACGGGGGTACGACCAGACGACGACGACGAGACCGTGGCGCTTGGCCTCTTCGGTGAGGGCCTGCAGTTTCTCATACATCGATACGCGCTGCATGGAGCCGGGGTACACGGTGTAGCCAATGGCGGCGCATCCGAGGCGCAGGGCAGCCTCTACCGAGCCCGTCACAGCCTGCAGCGGGTCCTTGTCGGAGCTCAGGTTCTCGCGGTTGTTCAACTTCAGGATCAGCGGCAGATCGCCGGCATAATCACGGGCGCCTGCCTCGAGAAAGCCGAGGGGCGCGGCATAGGCGTTGAGTCCGGCCTCGATGGCCAGCTCAAAATGATACCGTGGATCAAAGGACGGCGGATTCGGCACGTAGGTACGTCCCGGGCCATGCTCAACGCCCTGGTCTACCGGCAGGATGACGAGTTTTCCGGTGCCACCGAGTTTGCCGTGGTTGAGGATCCGCGCCAGGTTGGTGAGGGTTCCGGGGTTATCGCTGCCATACCAGCTGAGAATTTCCTTGATGCGACGCTTCATGGTGACTCAGGCTTCTTTCTCTAGTGGTGCGAGTTCTGCGCCATGTGAGCCCCGTAGTAGGCGGCCCCCAGCAGCGCGGTCTTGTCGTTCTTCAGGACGTGGACGGGGATCCGGCGCAGGACATCCGACACCCTTCCCTTTTCGGAGAAGGCGTCCATGAAGGCGCCGTCCGTGAGTTCGCTGATGATCTGCGGGGCGATCCCACCACCGATGTAAACGCCTCCCGTGGCCAGCATCTTCAGCGCCAGGTTGCCTGCTTCAGCGCCGTACAACGAGACGAACAGCGACAGTGCCTCTCTGGCAAGGGGTACACCATCCTCTCTGGCGGCCGACGAAATGATGCGGGCGCGCGCGCCCTGCTCTGCGAGCCTGTCCCGCAACCAGTCCGGCTCGATGTCGGGATCGTCAACCAGGCGACCATCCCGCAGGAATTCGTAGATGTTCACCAGACCCATGCCGGAAACGACACGTTCCCAGCTGACATGTCCGTGGCGTTGGAACAACCAGCGCCACAGTTCGCCCTCCAGTTCGGTGCCGGGGGCGAAGGAGGCGTGGCCCCCTTCAGACGGCACGGCCACGTAACGCCCATCGGCCCAGGCCAGGCCCGCTTCGCCCAGACCGGTGCCGGCGGCGATAATCGCCTTGGCTCCCAGCGGGTCCACCTCGCCGCGGTTGATCTCGATGATGTCGTCGTCGGTCAGGGCCAGTGTGCCGTAGGCTGCCGCCTCGAGATCATTGAGCAGAAACACCCGCTCCATGTCGAGGGCGGCGGCAATCTGCACCGGGTCGATGCTCCACGGCAAATTGACGGGCAGGACCGGCGTGTGCCGCACCGGCCCGGGCACACCGAGCACGACACGATCCGGACGCTGGTGACAGTGATCGACGAAGGTTGTCAGCAGTTCGGCGACGCCGGCGTACTCCGTCGACACATAACGTTCGATGGCGACAGGCTGCAGAGCCTCCCCGTCAGCGCGGAACAGACCCAGATAGGCCTTTGTGCCGCCGACATCGGCGGCAAGGATCAGGGGCATGCCCATGCTCTCCAGTCGCGATCAAAGAGATCGTCCGCCTCCCTGGGTCCCCATGTGCCGGCGCGATAGGTGGGCACCCGCGTCGCCGATGTGGCATTCCAGGCTTCCAGGACCGGCATCAGCAACTCCCACGACTTTTCGATCCAGCCGGAGTCGGCGAACAGGGTGCCGTCTCCGAGCAGGCAGTCGAGCAACAGGGTCTCGTAAGCCTCCGGGCTCCGCCCGCCAAAGGCGTCCTGGTAGTTGAAGTCCATCTCCACAGTCCCAAGATTGACATCGGGACCCGGGATCTTGCCGCTGAAGGACAGCGCGATGCCTTCGTCGGGCTGGATGCGGATCGTCAGCGTGCTCGGCCGAAGATCGTTGCCACCGGCGAAGATCAGATGGGGTGCCTGCTTGAACTGCATCGTAATGGCACTGGCCCTGTGAGGCATACGTTTGCCGGTGCGCACATAGAACGGCACGCCCTGCCAGCGCCAGTTGTCGAGGGTGAACTCGATGGCGGCAAAAGTCTCGGTGCGTGAATTGGCGGGCACATCCTCTTCCTGGCGGTAGCCCTGAACCGCCGTGCCATCATAGTCGCCCGCAGCATACTGACCGCGCACGGCAAAGCGATCGACCTGGCCGACGCTGATGGGTCGCACAGCCTTGAGGACCTTGAGTTTTTCCAGTCGTACGGACTCGGCATCGAAGGCCGAAGGGGGCTCCATGGCGACGACACACATCACCTGCAACAGATGATTCTGGATCATGTCGCGCAGGGCACCGGAACTGTCGTAATAGCCGGCGCGGTGTTCCACACCAACGGTTTCGGCTGCCGTGATCTGCACATGATCCACGTAGCGCCGGTTCCACAGAGGTTCGAACATGGAATTGGCCAGGCGGAAGACGAGAATGTTCTGCACCGTTTCCTTACCCAGGTAGTGGTCGATCCGAAAGATCTGGTGCTCAGCAAACACGGCGTGGATGGACTGATTGAGGGCGCGTGCCGTGTCGAGATCGTGGCCAAATGGTTTCTCCACGATGATCCGAACCCAGCCGGGTTTGCCCTGTCCTTCCTGGTTGAGTCCGGCGATGCCGATCTGTTCGATGATCGTCAGATAGACCTGGGGGGGGACCGAACAGTAGAAACAGCGATTGCCCGCCGTGCCGAACGCGTCATCAAGTTGCTGCAGTTGTTGGCCCAGACGCCCGTAGAATTCTGCATCCCCCGGGTCGCCGCTGACGTAGTTGATGCGGGCCAGGAACCGGTCCACCTCTTCGCCACTGGCGCCGACAAACTCGTCCAGAGCTTCGCGCATGCGTTGCCGAAACTCGTCGGTACTCATCTCGGAACGGGCGACACCCACGAGGGCGAACTGTTCGGGCAAACGTCCCTGTTGTTGCAGGTGCCAGATCGCTGGTACCAATTTTCGACGCGTCAGATCACCGGAGGCGCCGAAGATCACGAGCACGCACGGATCCGGAACCCGACCGGCTGCGAGAAACGACTCGGTCACCGGACTTACCCGTGCCCCGACGGCGCCGACTGGCTTTCGATCGCCGCCAGAAGTTTGTCAAAGGGCTCAACGAAGAGCCGCACGGCGTCGGCCTGCAGTTTGTCGGTGACGTCCTTCATGGACACACCTGCGTTGCCGAGACTGGCCATCACCCGCTGGGCGTCGGCCACATCCAGTTCGAGGGTTGCGGCGGCGACGCCGTGGTCGCGAAAAGCGGCAAACGTTGCAACGGGCACCGTATTGACCGTATCCGGACCAATGAGCTGTTCCACGTAGAGCACATCGCTGTAGTCTGGATTCTTGACGCCGGTACTGGCCCACAGCAACCGTTGCACACGAGCGCCCTTGCTGGCCAGCGACTGCCAGCGATCCCCGGCGCACAGCTGCTTGAAATACTGATATGCAAGTTTCGCATTGGCAATGGCAACTTTGCCCAGCAGGTCCTCGATAGCAGCCCGCCGCGCTGCATCCGTCTCGCCCTGCAGTTTCTCTGCGAGGATGGAGTCGACGAGTACATCGATACGGCTGACGAAGAAGCTGGCGACGCTGGCGACGCGGTGCACATCGCCGCCGGCGGCGGCCAGCGCCTCGAGGCCGGAGATGTAGGCCTCAGCGACGGCGGCGTAGTTGTCCTGGGAAAACAGCAGGGTGACGTTGATGTTCAGCCCCTTGCCGATCAGCGCTTCAATCGCCGGCACACCCGCCGGCGTACCCGGCACCTTGATCATCAGGTTGGGGCGATCGACATCGGCCGCCAGTCGCAGGGCTTCGTCGATCGTCCCCTGCGTGTCATCTGCCAGATAGGGCGACACCTCCAGCGACACGTAACCGTCGGCCCCTTTCGACGCATCGAATACGGGGCGCAGCACATCGGCGGCGGCCTGAATGTCACCAATGGCCAGAGCCTCGTAGATCTGCAGCGGCGTCAGGCCGGCGGCGGCGTGCCGTCGCAGATCGTCGGTATAGTCCTTCGATCCGGAGATGGCCTTTTCGAAGATCGCAGGGTTTGACGTCATGCCCCGCAAGCCATCTTCGGAGATCAGGCGCGCCAGATCGCCACTCTCGATGAGGCTGCGGCTGATGCTGTCGTACCAGACGCTCTGACCCAGGGGGCCGAGGTCAACGAGGGGGTTGGACATGGCCGAACTCCGAGATGAGGAAGGTGGGGGCTGCGCCGAGGTCGTATAATATCCTGACTGCCCCTCTGGCAGGCAACAGGACCGCAGCGCGCAACGCGAACTGTGACAAAACGTTTCGACGATTCGAACCCATTCAGGAAAGCAATCAACGTGGCACGTGTTCTGGTAACCGGAGGCGCCGGGTTCATCGGCTCCCATCTTTGTCGGCGACTGGTCGCTGACGGGCATGAAGTCCGCGCACTCGACAACCTCTCCAGTGGCAAGCGCAGCAATCTCGGCGACGTGGACGTGGACCTCATGGTTGGGGACCTGCGTGACCCCTCCACCGCGGCGCACGCCGTAGAGGACGCTGAACAGATCCTGCACCATGCCGCCATCGCCTCGGTGCAGTACTCCGTCGAACAACCCCTCGATGAACAGGAAGTCAACGTCGTCGGCACTCTGCGGTTACTGGAGGCAGCACGCCATGCCGGCGTGCGACGTGTTGTCTTCGCCGCCTCCGCCGCTGCCTACGGGACGGATCCGACCGTGCCCAAGCGGGAAGACATGCCGGCTCTGCCCATCTCACCCTACGGTCTGTCCAAGATCGCCGGCGAACACTACTGCCGCGTCTGGTCCCACGTATACGGTCTGGAAACGATCTGCCTGCGCTACTTCAATATTTTCGGCCCCCGTCAGGATCCAACAAGCCCGTATAGCGGCGTCATCTCCATATTCGCCCGCCTGATGCTCAACGGCGTGGCGCCGATGATCCATGGTGACGGCGAGCAGTCCCGCGACTTCACCTGCGTCGATAACGTTGTCGCCGCGAATCTGGCGGCCCTGGCGGCACCCGTGGCGACGGGTCAGGTCTACAACATCGGCACAGGGCGCGGTGTCACTGTCAATGAACTTGTCGCGGCGCTTAATCAGACCATCGGCAGTGACCTGCAACCGAGACATGGGGACAGCCGGACGGGGGATGTGCGTGTGTCGATCGCCGATATCGGCCTGGCGCGTCGGGACCTCGGCTATGAGCCCCGGGTTTCCTTCGAACAAGGGCTGGAGCAAACCGTCCACTGGATGCGCAATCCCGAATGATGGCGCTTGCCTGCCCAGGAATGCGGGGGTACCGTTAGCCCATGGCGACCATCACCGACGGCAAGAAACGCATCCCCTTCATGCGGGGCATGCTCGTCCACCATCTGATCCAGAGCGGCTTCGACCACGATGAGGCCTATCGCCTGGCCGACGAGGTCCGTGGCGTAATCGGTCAGCGCAAGACGGTCGCGCGCAAGGAGATTCTCGACCTCATCGCCGATCTGCTGGCACGGGATCATGCC
>JAQCJA010000094.1 GCA_027593305.1 bacterium | reverse complement strand
CGTGCAGCAGTCCGCCCAGAACCATGCCGAGCACGAGCGTTGCCAACAACATCGCGGCTCCCTTGCTGCGCGCCTGCATCAGGGACTCAGATACTGGGCCGTCTCCACCGACACAGTCGGCATGGAGAAGGCCAGTTCGAGAGCGTTGGCGTCCGCCCCCATGAGGGACCCGTTCTGCCAGTTGAACAGGGTAAGAAAGAAGGCCGCCGCGAGGGTCAATCCCAACAGCGGCCGGAACAGGCGGGTCAGGGCCGTGACGACCGCATCTTCCTCCGCCTGGTCGATGCGGGCCATGACCCGGGCGGCAAAGAAGGGCGCGAAGGAAGACGTGCGACTGTCGGCGACGAGTCGTGCCAGCTTCTGTGCGTCCTGCTCTCTGTCCTTCATCGTTGACTCTTGGGTGAATGCCAGCCTGGGTACTGACGGACTGGGTGACGGGCTGGTGAAGATTGGACAATCAC
This sequence comes from bacterium, assembly GCA_027593305.1. GTDB lineage: Bacteria > Latescibacterota > UBA2968 > UBA8231 > UBA8231 > UBA8231. Next base: position 11,709 of record JAQCJA010000094.1, on the reverse strand, counting down.
AGTCGCCGGTTCATTCCACTGAATTGAAGTTTTTCGGGAACTTTTGCCAATGTAGCGATTCCGCCGGGTTCCCGTCATGGCTCAACCCCGCGTTCCTGCAGGATTTCCTTCAGCCGGGCCATACCCCGCGACAATCGCGACAGGACGGTACCCTCTGGCAGTTCCAGCAACTCTGCCGTCTCCTTTGTCGAATACTCTTCCATCATGCGCAACACCACAACGGCCCGGTGATCGGGCTGCAGTTGCTGAATCGCCCAGCGGACGATCTCCTGCCGCGCCGCCTGATCAACAATGTCGCGCCCGTCGATGGCCGGCTCCGGCGGCGGTGCCACCTCCTGGTCACGGCTCCAGAACTTCAGCCGTGCGCGTTGCCGGCGCCCGGAGGCGTTCAACGACAGATTGATGGCGATCCGGGTCAGATACGTGCCCACAGCGGCATCACCGCAGAACTGATCGAGCGCCTTGTGGAAGCGGATGAAGACCTCCTGGCCCACATCCTCGGCATCGGCTCCCGTACCGAGCATGCCGACCACCGTTGCCGCCACGCGGGGTTCATGACGCTCCACAAGCGTACGGAATGCGCCGCTGTCCCCTTCGCGGGCACGGCGGATCAGGTCGGTGTCAGAAGTGTCGTCCACCTTCACAAAGCAGGTCGGATGCGGGTCGCTGCGCTTGTCCGGAATCGTTGCATGGTTCATCATCCATCCGTGGTACTACAGTCGATCCAACACTTACCGGGAAGGCAACTCCATGGACCTCGGACAGGCACTGGCTGCACTCCCGGCCCATGAGCCGGCGCCAAACAGGCTCGACTGGCTCGTGCACGACATCGACACAAGAGCCACTGTCAGCCGCGCCAAGGGCGCGCAGGCACCCGGACTCGTGCTCTCCAATGGTCTGTTGCGCCGCGTCTTCCGTCTGGCGCCCGATGCGGCAACGATCGCCTTCGACAACCTGCGCACCGATACCGGTCTGCTGCGCGCTGTCAGCCCCGAGGCACGCATCACGCTGGATGGGCAGGCCTATGATGTCGGCGGCCTGCTCGGGCAACCCGAGTTCGCCTACCTGCGCCCCGAGTGGCTGCCTGACATGACGGCGGCTCCGGCAGCCTTCCACTGCACCGGCTTCGATCACGGGCCAACACAGGCACCATTTGCCTGGAAGCGCAAGCGCTACAGCGCCGGTGGTGCCTGGCCGGCACCCGGCGTGCGCCTGACACTGCACTTCGAATCACCCTCGACAGGACCGCATGGCCTGGCGCTCGATGTTGTGTATGAGCTCTACGACGGCATTCCCGTCCTGTGCAAGTGGCTCGAACTGCGCAATGGCGGCAGCACACCCGTGCGCGTTGATTCTTTCAGCGCTGAGGTCCTGGCGCTGGTGGACCATGAGACCAGTGTCGGCGAGCCGAATCACTGGAGCTACCCTCTGCTGCACGTGGAAAGTGACTACGCCTTCCATGGCATGGGCCCCGCCGATGCCGACGTGACCACCTGCTGGCTTGCCGATCCACGTTATACATCGCAGGTGAATTACCTGCTGGCGGCCCCCCTGCTGCTGGAGACGCGCCCCCCCATCGGTCCCGGCATGGACCTGGCGCCGGGACAGGCCTTCCCATCCTTTCGCAGTTTCATCGTCAGCCTCGACAGCACCGATCGCGAGCGCCGGGGTCTGAGCCTGCGACGCTTCTACCGCACGCTGGCGCCGTGGGTCACGGAAAATCCCATCCTCATGCACGTGCGCCACGCCGATGGTGACGCCGTACGGGCCGCCATCGACCAGTGTGCCGACGTCGGTTTTGAGATGGTGATCATGACCTTTGGCTCCGGCTTCGACGCTGAAACCGAAGACCCCGAGGTCATCGCCACGATGCGGGCCCTGGCCGATTACGCCCACAGCCGCGGCATTGAACTCGGCGGCTACTCTTTGCTTGCCAGTCGCACCGTGTCCCCGACAGAGGACGTCATCGATCCGGCCACGGGCGAACCGGGGCACGCCAAGTTCGGCAACTCGCCGTGTCTGGGCGGCAACTGGGGGCAGCAGTACCTGCGCAGGATCCAGGCGTTCTACGAACAGACGGGCCTGGATATCCTGGAACATGACGGATCGTACCCGGGAGATATCTGCGCCTCGACGTCCCATCCCGGCCATCGCGACCTGGCGGATTCGCAGTGGAGCCAATGGCAGGCCATCACCGCATTGTATCACTGGTGTCGCGGGCAGGGGATCTATCTGAATGTGCCGGACTGGTACTTCCTCAATGGCTCCAACAAGACGGGAATGGGCTACCGCGAGACGAACTGGTCGCTGCCCCGAGACCGCCAGATCCTGCTCGGGCGGCAGAATATCTATGATGGCACGTGGGAGAAGTCGCCGAGCATGGGGTGGATGTTCGTGCCCCTCGTCGAGTATCAGGGCGGCGGTGAAGCAGCCACGCTCGAGCCCCTGAGTGAACATCTGGGCGACTACGCCGCACACCTGGCGCAGAACTTCAGCGCCGGAGTGCAGGCGTGTTATCGGGGCCCGCGGCTCTTCGACTCAGAGGCGACACGAGCCGTCGTCGCCCGCTGGGTCGCCTTCTACAAGGAGCACCGCGACATCCTCGACTCGGATGTGATCCATGTGCGGCGCCCCGATGCCCGTGGCATCGATTGCCTGCTGCACGTCAATCCACGCCTGCCGATACGGGGCCTGGCGGTGGTGCACAACCCGCTCGACGAGCCCGTGTACCAGCGCCTGCGCCTGCCCCTCTACTACACCGGCATCGAGCGGGTCGCGCGCGTGCGTGAGCGTGTGGGCGATGCCGCCTGCCACTGGCTGACGCGGGACCATACGATCACCGTCAACCTGTCGATGGAACCACACAGCATGACCTGGTTCGTCATCGAAGATGCTGCCACGTGATGCCGACGCCCGTCAGCTCTTCTGCCGGCGCTCCCACAGTGTGCGCATGATGCCGTGGTGCCCCATGCCAGTGGCCCGCAGTTCGGCGTACTGCGCCTCATCAGCGTCGTTGCGGTTCAGATAGCCGCGGATGTCGTAGCGACCTTCGACTTCAACGGGCAATTTGCCCTCCTGGATCATCAGTTCCAGGGGGTAGGCCTTTTCCGTCAACGGCATGTGTACCACCTGGTGCCGTCGGGCAGACTCCTCCAGCGCCATCATGATCTCCACCGTATCCCGTGCCGTCGGCCCCGCGCAGCGGTGTACGGGTCCGCCGTCGATCCACTCGAGCAACTCCCTGGTCTGACGACCATTGGCCTTGCCGCCGATCACGTTGATCTCGGCAGCGGGCACACCCAGATCATGATCGACCCAGGCGCCGGCGCCGGCACCGATCGTGCGACAGGCCGTCTCGCTGACTTCCATCATACCTTCGGTGCCGCGGATGAAGAACTCGAAGGAGGCGCCCTCCATATCCAGATCACACTGGAGAAACAGTTGCGTGCCGCCGACGAAGTGCACCAGCCCCAGACAGCCGTCCTCAATCGGCGTATCCCGCTCAAACTTGTCGGTGCGCCGCTCCACGGCACCCATCACCCACGCCGTCGCCGGATCACCCAGGACAAAACGCACACCATCGATGGCATGCGTGCCGCAGTTCAGCAACCCATGACCGAACTTGGCGATCACCATGATGACGTCACCCAGGGCCCCCGCAGCGATCAACTCCCTGCCCTTCTCCCAACCCAGGGTGAAACGCCGCTGGTGGCTGATCGCCAGCCGTGTGCCACTGGCGGCACAGGCCTCGACCATACGGTCCGCATCGGCCATGCCCACAGCCATCGGCTTCTCGCAGATGATCCCCCGCACACCGAGAGCCGCCGCCTCGATCGTGAGCGGCGCATGCAGCAGGTGCCAGGCACAGACGCTGACCAGGTCGGGTTTGACCTCCGCCGCCATCTCCTGCAGCGAGGCGTAACCCTTGCCGATGCCGTACTCGGCAACGAATTGGTCTCGGGCCACCGGCAATGGATCAACGAAGGCGACCACATCAACCCCGGCCAGTTGGTACCCTGTGACATGATGGTGAGCGATGTCGCCACAACCAACAATCGCGGCAGTTCGGCGCTGGCTACACATGAATCGACGTCTCCGGTGTTTTGAGAATGGGAGTGCAATGCGGGCAAAATAGGCACGCACCGCGGTCAACACACTAGTCGGCGGGTGGGCCGATACCTTGCGGCAAAGCCTTTGACGCGTTCTCTTTCACCCAGCCGGGGGCGCAGCCCCTGAGGCGCCCCCTATGCATCGTCTTTTTCCCTTCCTGCGCTGGCTGCCCGAGGTGCGCCAGCCCGGCGTCCTGCGCCGCGACCTCATTGCCGGCATCACTGTCGCTGCCGTCGTCATTCCACAGGCGCTGGCCTACGCGCGCCTGGCGGGATTGCCGGCGGTCTACGGCTTGTACGCGGCGCTGATCCCGCCTGTGGTGGCAGCCCTCTGGGGTTCCTGTCGACAACTCGTCACCGGCCCGATGGCAACAGCATCGTTGATCAGTGCCGCCACGGTCGCCGCCCTGGCGCCTGTCGGGACCGAGGCCTTCATCTCCTTCAGCATCCTGCTTGGGCTGCTTGTCGGCGTGCTGCGCGTGGGTGTCGGACTGCTGCGCCTGGGTGTCCTCGTCAATCTGCTGTCGGCGCCGGTGGTGACGGGTTTTGCCAACGCCGCCGCACTCATCATTGCCAGCTCCCAGTTACAGGATGTACTCGGCGTGCGCGGCACGCAGCACGACTTCTATCTGCAGACCGTCTGGTCCATCGTGCAGCAGCTGCCGGCGGCCGATCTGCCCACAGTGGGTGTGGGTCTGCTGACGGCGGCAGTCCTTGTCGCCCTGCGACGGCGCACCGGCAAGATCCTCATCGCCGTCGTCATCAGCACCGTCGTCGCCTGGGCCAGCGGCTTCCACGGCGCCGTCGTCGGCACCATCGACCCGGGCCTGCCCTCCTTTCAACTGCCACATATCGACTGGCAGGCACTCCCGGCGCTGCTCATCGGTGCCGTCGTGCTCACCGTCATCGGTTTCACCGAAACCATGTCGATCGCCAAGGTGATCGCCACCCGCACCCGTCAGTCCGTGGACCCCAATCAGGAACTGATCGGGCAGGGACTGGCCAACATTGTGGGCTCCTTCTTCCAGAGCTTCTCGGTATCGGGTTCCTTCGCCCGGTCCGCCGTCAACCTCCAGTCCGGTGCGGCGACGGGTCTGTCCATGCTGGTGACGTCTCTCGTGATCCTGGCAACCCTGTTACTGTTTACGCCTCTGTTCCACTACGTGCCACAGGCGACGCTGGCGATGATCATCATCATCGCCGTCCTCGGCCTGTTCCGCCTGGAGCCGCTCCGCCAGGCGTGGCAGGTGTCGCAGAGTGACGGCGCCATCGGCCTGATAACCTTTGCCGTCACCCTGGCGCTGGCGCCGCAGTTGCAGTGGGGCATCGCGGTGGGGGTCGGTCTGTCCGTGGCCCAGTACCTGCGCCACACCATGCGCCCCCACGTAGCCTACCTGGCGCGCCATCCCGATGGCGCCCTGGTCGATGCCGAGGCGCACGGCCTGGCTCTGGACACCCGTATCGCCCTCATCCGTTTCGACGGTCGCCTCTACTTCGGCGCTGCCAGCTTCTTCGAGGACAAGGTGTTGGAAGCTCTGGCGCGCATGCCGGACCTGCGCTACGTGGTCCTCGACGCCGGCGGCATCAACGAGATCGATGCCACCGGGGTGCAGACCCTGCGACGTGTGGTCCAGGACCTGCAAGGGATCGGTGTCGACGTACATGTGACGCGGGTGAAGGATCGTGTGTACCAGTTGCTGGCGACGACGGGGCTGGCCAGCCTGATCGGCGAGGATCACTTCCACGACTGGAACCAGCACGCCCTCGATTCTCTCTGGGAGAAGATGGAGCCCGTGTATCGGGCGCACTCCCCACTGAACGTTGCCACGTCGGAAGCAACATCGGGCGTCTGGTCTATCTAGCCATGATCCACCGGGTTGCCATGCTCTTGCTGTTGTGGGCCGTTGTCGCCGGTGCCCAACAGGGATTGCCGCAGGAGTTGATCGTCTGGGGTCAGGGCCGCGATCGTGGTCTCGACGCCGCTCTGCGGCAGTTCGAGGTGGAACACCCCGGCTGGAAGATCATCACGACATCGGGGTCCAGCGGCGGCATGGACCCGCAGAAACTGATGACGGGCATTTCCGGCGGTGCCCCACCCGACCTCGTCAAACAGGACCGCTTCGCCGTTGGCGAGTGGGCCGCGCGGGATGCCTTCGTGCGTCTCGATGACTTTATCGCCGCCAGCCTGCGGGGCGAAGCGCTGGCGCGCCAGGCCCGCAGCGCTCTGGCAGCCAACGATGACGCCGCCGGCGGCTTGCTCGCGGACCTGCTGCGGCATCTGCAGCCCGTGGGTCCGGGCCGGCAGACGGATCTGCTACGCCGACTGCAGAGCTCCCCGTCGGACGCGCTCGCCGAGGAACTTGTGGATCTGCTTGGGGGCATCCATGAGGAGCAGTTCTTCCCGGCCTGCTGGCTGGAGGCCTGCTTTGGCGAGGGTGACGCGCGCAGTGTATACGGCATCCCCAACAGCACCGACGACCGCGCCCTGTACTACAACGAGGACCTGCTGGAGCGTGCCGGTCTCGTGGATGGCAGCGGCCGTGCCCGTGCGCCCCGGAACTGGCAGGAACTGCAGGAATTTGCCGTGCGCCTCACGGACCGCGACAGCGACGGCAGCATGACCCGCCTCGGCTTCGCGCCGAACTACGGCAATTCCTGGCTCTACATCTATGGCTGGCTCAATGGCGGGCGCTTCATGAGTGCCGACGGGCGGACCTGCACGCTGGCCGAACCGCGGATCGTCGAAGCCCTGCGCTATATGGTGGACATCTACGACACCCTCGGCGGCATCGAGGAAGTCGAATCCTTTCAGTCGGGCTTCCAGGCGGACGAGTTCGACCCCTTCCTCACGGGGAAGGTGGCAATGAAGATCGACGGCAACTGGACACTGGCGAACATCGCCAACTTCGCACCCGGCCTGCGTTTCGGCGTTGTGCCGGCGCCGGCGCCCGCGGGACACGAGCCGATCACCTGGTCCGGTGGCTTTTCCTGGGCGATTCCGCGGGGCTCCAGGCACCCCGAGATGGCCTTCGAACTGGTGCGCTTTCTCAATGCGGAGCGCATCTGGCGATTGCGCTACGGCGTCGAAGCGCGCTTTGCTGCCAGCCGGGGGCGCAGCTTTGTGCCGACCATGTCGCCCATGCCCCATGTCAACGCCATGGCTTTCCGCGAACATGTCGCCGACAACGCCGAATTGCCGGAGCGCATCAAGGATGGCTTTCTGCTCTTCGACGAACTGATGGCAGTCTCCCGCTTTCGGCCCGTCTCGCCTGTGGGACAGCTGCTCTGGGATGAACATCGGCGGGCCTACGAAAAAGCGGTGCATCATACCTATTCCCCGGCAGAGGCGCTGCAACGGGGACAGGCGGCGGTGCAGGTCGAACTCGATCTGATCCACGCCGATGTCGCCTATCCCCGGGTCGCCTGGACACTGCCGATCGTGGGCATGATCACTCTTGTCATTGCCGCTACGTGGATCACGATCTGGCGCACCGGTGGCCGGCGCCGGTTGCGCCACCTGGCCCTGCCCGAGTCGATCGCCGGTTACGTCTTCGTCTCGCCCTGGCTGCTGGGCCTCTTCCTGCTCACAGCCGGACCGATCCTCGTGTCCATCGTCTACAGTTTCTGCCGCTACGATGTGTTGCATCCAGCGGAGTTCGTCGGCCTCGACAACTACCGGCGCCTGTTCACCGACGATCCGCTGTTCTGGAAATCCCTCGCCAATACCGCCTTCATGATGCTTGGCGTACCGGTGGGGATGGTTGTCGGTCTGGCGATCGCCATGCTGCTGAACACCGAAGTGAAGGGCATGCAGGCGTACCGCACCGTCTACTACCTGCCCGCCATCGTGCCCATGGTCGCCGCCTCGCTGTTGTGGATCTGGGTCCTCAACCCCGAAGTGGGACTGCTCAATTCGCTGCTGCGTACCTTCGGCGTCAGTGATCCGCCCAACTGGCTGCAGAGCTCGTCCTGGCTCGTCGGCTCCAAGACCTCGATCATCCTCATGGGTCTGTGGAGCGCAGGCTCGGGCATGGTGATCTGGCTGGCCGGCCTCAAGGGCATCCCGCAGCATCTGTACGAGGCGGCTGAAATCGATGGCGCCGGTCTGCTGGGGCGCTTCCGCCACGTGACCCTGCCCATGTTGTCGCCCTACATCTTCTTCAACCTGATCATGGGTGTCATCGGCACGATGCAGGTCTTCACGCAGGCCTACATCATGACCCAGGGTGGGCCCGACGACTCCACCATGTTCTACGCCTACTACCTGTTCAACAACGCCTTCCGCTACTTCAAGATGGGTTATGCCTCGGCGCTGGCCTGGATTCTGTTCCTCGTCGTTCTGGCGCTGACCATATTCCAGCTCAAGATTGCACCCCGCTGGGTGCACTACGAGTCGGACGGATGAGCCTGTTGTCGAAACGGTCGCTGACGGCGCTGGCGCTGAGTGTCGAAGCGGGTGCCTTCGCCCTGTTCAGTGTCGCCGTCATCTACGGCGATTTTCATCGCGGTCCCGGCTTCTTCGTCGCCCTGCTGCTGCCCATTGTCGTGGGCGCTGTGGCCCTGGCTGTGCTGCTGCCGACGGATACATCCGGACGTGTCGTCACCCACGGGGCACTGCTCACAGGCTGTGTGATCTTTGCCTTCCCCTTCGTCTGGCTCGTGAGCACATCCTTCAAGTACGACGAAGAGATCTTCGTCTATCCGCCACGCTGGATTCCTGCGGTGCCACCGGCGGTGCAGCAGTCGCCCTATGTGACGACGGAACTGCTTGCCAATCTGCCACCGGAAGAGGTGGCGTGGGATGAACGAACGTGGAGCAGGGCATGGCCACAGCTGGCGACATACCTGTGGGACCATGAGGGGGATCACATCCGGCAACTGCCTGGCGCCGATGCCGTGGAACCTGGGGCCCTGCGTGCTGCCATCCTGCACGGCATCGTCACCTATGGCTCCCGCTCTCTGCCTGCCACCGCCTGGGCGGGGGCACGGGAAGATGCGATCAGACAACTCGAAGAACGTGTCGATGATGAGTTGCTGCAGACCGTTTGGGATGCCGTCTACAGAGCCGTCGCCCTGCGCGAGCCCACGGTGCAGAACATCCATCGTGACTACCTGCCATTGCCTCAGGCTGCCGTCGCCCACGTCAACAACTGGCAGGTGATGTCCGGTAGCGCCGAAATTGGGCCGGCCTCTGCGGGCCCGCGTCCGGAGCGGCTGCTGAGTTATGCCTTCGGCGGGGACCGTGGTGATGCCTTCCGCCTGCAGGGCACCTTTCCCCTGCCGACACCGGCGGAGGAATTCCTCGGCTTTACACTGCCCCTGCGTCAGGATCGCTCATGGCACACCCTGCGTGTGGAGCTCGAGGTCGGCGGACGCCGCTTTCACAGCATCGACCCGCTGTATCTGGATCAGTACCGCTGGCAGGAGATCGGCTTCAAGCTGGCCCACATCGATGCTCGGGACGAGCGGGAACTGGGGATCTGGCCCCTCATGCCGGCGGCCGATCAGGAAGGGGTCCTGACCGATATGTCGCACTTCCGCCTGACCCTGGACGTCGAACGCAGCAATCGCGTGGCGGCGACGTGGAGCAAGTACACCCACCACTACCGCAAAGCGCAGCTGGCCGCGCAGCACTGGTGGAGCTATGTAACCAACTCGGTCTACCTGGTGCTGCTGAACATGCTCGGCCAGGTCCTGAGTTGCTCGCTGGTGGCCTACGCCTTCTCCCGTCTGCAGTGGCCCGGCCGCGACGTCTTCTTCGCCATCCTGCTGGCAACGATGATGCTGCCCGGTCAGGTGACGATGATTCCCGTCTTCATGATCTTCGAGAAACTTGGCTGGTACAACACGTTGCGTGTACTCTGGGCGCCATCATTTCTGGGTTCGGCGTTCTTCATTTTCCTGTTGCGCCAGTTCATGAAATCGATCCCGAAGGATCTGGAGGATGCGGCGAAAATCGACGGCTGCTCGTACTTCGGCATCTACTGGCGCATCATCCTGCCGCTGGTAAAGCCAGCCCTGGCAGCCGTCTGCATCTTCACCTTCATGAACACATGGAATGACTTCATGGGACCGCTGATCTACATCAACGATCAGCGCCTCTACCCCCTGGCTCTGGGCTTGTTCGACTTCCGCGCCGAGCACGCCACCGACTTCGGCATGCTCATGGCCGCCTCGACGCTGATGACCCTGCCCGTGATCGCCCTCTTCTTCGTCGCCCAGCGCTACTTCATCCAGGGCGTGACCCTGACAGGGATGAAGGGCTGAGGGGCGGGGAAGAAGGGATGAGGGCCAACTCGGCATGGCGCGCCTGCAGTAACGACCCTAAACATTGTTAGGGCGCGCAAAGGTCACAGCACCGTTAGCAGCCCGTTGAAAACGGGCTGTTGTTGGAAGAAATCGATTGCGTGGCGGTGCACCCTCATCGTTATCGGTGGCCAGCAGGCGGTACTGGTCGAGGATGCTGATCCTGCCGATCTGGTGGTCACGTTGCGTCACTCCAGCACCGAGCCCAGCCCTCTGCTCAGTGGCCCCGGTCTGACACTGGATGACCCATCCGATGCTGTGGAAATCCTCCGCTCCGACGCTGCGCTGGTTTCTGCCGTCGCCTGGGGAGCCGTGCTGAGCGGCCAACTCGCGGGACGCGTTGTTGACCTGCCCACTGTCGGGTTGACCAGTGGCTCCAACCTGCGCTTTACCGGATCCACGGCAGCCGGTTACCTCAATATTTCGGCTTGGACGTATACCACCGCTGAAGGTTCACCCGGGCTGTGCACCGGTTTGACGATGCCCGACAGCCCAATGGCCCGTTTCAGTGCCTTCTGCACCGCACTTTCGTGCAGATGGTGCTTGCGCCATTCCCCGGTCTCCTCCTCCCGGTAGTAGCCGCTGGCGGGAAAGACGTACTGCCAGCCCCACTCGCGGCTGGCCTGCGGGTACTTCCGCGCCAGCGCAAACGGCAGGGCCACGGCACCCCGCTCCTCCTGCAGGTCGGTCTGGTGCACGATCTTCACGCGGCGCAGGTGCTCCTCAAGCGCAAGCAGCGCATCAACTCGCTGCTCGTGCCTCGAGTGATTGAGCTTGTGGCGGCATCGTCCCAGACGCACCAGGGGCTAACTGAACTCATCTCCAAGGTGTCCGCTGCCGAGGCGAGACTGTTCGCCGAGAACGAGTTGCTTCGGGAGCAGCTCTCCGCGCTCCATGAACAGCTTGAAGAGCTCGCGCTGCAGCCCGCGACGTCGACACCGCCTGCGCTTCCCCGCGGCGACAGGTTGATCGCTAGGCTTGCCCTTGGCTCGGCGCTTGTCGCAACAGCTGTTGGCGTGGCCGCGCTCCTGACGTGACCGTCCAAGCGTTTTCTTTTGACGACGCGGAGCGGCAGCTCCGTGCGCTAGGGCCGCTGCCAGAGGACTCCCACGGAAGCTGGCTTGAGCAACCACGGAGCTCGCGCAATGAACTGTTCGCGGTCGAGGTAGGGGTTGGCGTCGAGAAGGCGCTCGCGGCGTTCGCGCTCGACCGTCACCCAACCCCAGAAGATCGACCCGAAGTTCGAGGAGGCCACCGAGGGCGAGGAAGTCGAGCGCAAGGAGAAGCTCAAGAC
>JAQCJA010000093.1 GCA_027593305.1 bacterium | reverse complement strand
ACTGTTTGACGGCAATGCGGGCACTGTAACAGCCCTGGAAGACGGGATTGAGATCCCCCTCGATGAGGGGGAACTCGCGACTGTCTTTGATCAGATCGAAGTACTGCGAGGGCGTGGAGATGCGGAACTCCACGTCGTCGAAGGTCCGGTTGTACTCGGCGAAGAGCTGCGTGACATGGGGCTGAACGTGGGTCAGATCGGCGCCACTGACGGCCAGCAGATGGGGCGTCAGAGCGTGTTTCTTCAGCTGCTCGAGGCGCAGGTCGGCGAACTTCTTGAACTGGGGCAGGTTGCCCGGCGCCGGATAGAGCACACAGTAGGTGCTGCGCATCCAGTGACAGAACAGCCGCGTGCCATCCAGGCCCTGCCACCAGTATTCGGTGGGCCCGTCGAACGTACCCAGGCGCTGGAAGACATTGTGATCGAAGCCGCACTTGCGCATCAACTGGGGGATCTGCGGGTGCTGGCCGAAAGTGTCCAGCAGCCAGCCGCAGCGCACTTCCACCCCGAGTTGTTCCTCGCACCAGCCTTTGCCGGAGAGCACCTGCCGAATGAAGGACTCGCCCGAAGGAATGTTGACATCCGGCATGGCATACATGCCGCAGGTGATCTCCAGACGCCCGGCAGCGATCATCTGCTCGACAAAGGGCCGCTCCTCGGGGTGCGCCTCGAGGAACGGGCCGATGTAGCAGGTCTGATCCAGTACGAATTTGAATTCCGGGTCCGCCCGCATCGCCGCCAGCGCTCCCAGAGCCACGGAGTAGCCGATCTCGAAGGTCTCATCCCGGGTGAGGAAGACCTCGGCGTCGTAGTGGGTGTGCGGCACGTAGTGTACGGTGAGCTTCATCGATGACCTCGCTTACGGGCGCGTCGGGGACGTGGGTGCGACAGTTGTGCGTATATGGACGAGACTATTTGGTTTCCACGTGAACAGCAAGCATTGCCCCTCCGCCAACCACTCGAGGATCCAATGGCACAGCGATTGAACACCACGCAGGTGCAGGACTATCAGGACAGGGGTTTCCTCATCATTGCCGAGCCCGTGTTCTCGCCGGAGAGATTTGCCGCCTTCAAAGAGCGTTTCGAGATGCACATGCAAGTGTGGGAGGAAGTCACGGGCAAACCCGTCGAGCTCATCGATCGCGCCCACTTCGTCGACCCCAGACTCAACGAATGGTTGCTGGCCCCGGAGGTGCTCGACCTCATTGAGCCCCTGATCGGCCCGGACATCGCGCTTTTTGCCAGTTCCTGTTTCAACAAACTCGACGGTGGTGGCAAGAGAGTGCCCTGGCACGAAGACGGCTCCTACTGGAAATCGATGGCCGAGAACCGCATCGAGGTGGCGACCGTGTGGCTGGCGATCGATCCGTCGACGACGGACAATGGTTGCATGCGGGTGATCCCCGGCTCGCATCGCGAGTCCGACCGGGTGCATGAGGCAGTCAGTGATGGCGCCGATACACTGCTGCCGCAGACCGTGCGTGCGGATCTGTTCGATGAATCGACGGCGGTTGACTGCATCCTCCAACCCAATCAATGCAGCCTGCACGATGCCTATCTGATACACGGATCCAACGCGACCCGGGGCAAGACGCGGCGCTGCGGCTACCAGATGCGCTACATGCCAACCACGGTCAAATCAACGGCCGGCGGGGGTCAGCAGGTATATCTCGCACGGGGCGTTGATCATGCCGGCAACGACTACGCCGATCCGACGCGCGTCAATGAGCGGTGGCTGGAGGGCAATGCCGAACGGCAACGCCTCGCCAGTATGTGCGCTGCATCCACAGCCGGTCTCGGCCACTGAATCGCCGTCAGCCTTTGACCATGTCCAGAGCGGCCGCCATGATCCGTGGCACGTCCGGGACGTAGGCGTTCTCCAGCACGGGCGTGAACGGCACCGGTATATCAGCGGAGGCGACACGTCGAATCGAGGCTCGGGCACGGTCACCGAGACGCTCCGTGACGCCGGCGGCGATTTCGGCACCCACGCCCCCCGTCTTGGGCCCTTCTTCGACGATCACCAGGCGACCGGTTTTTTCGACGGAGGCACAGATTGTGGCAAAGTCGATCGGTGACAGCGAGCGCGCATCGATCACCTCTGCCTGCACCCCGTCGACGGCCAGTCGGTCCGCCGCCTGCTGCGCCAGATGGGCAGTGAGCAGCCAGCCGACGATCGTTACATCATCCCCGTGCCGACGGATCGCCGCCTGGTCCAGAGGCAGGACGTAGTCCTCCTCGGGAATCTCGCTCGAAGCATCGATGGCGCCGGACTCCGCGCGGGCGCCTTTCGAGCCGTACAGCAGCTTGTGCTCGAAGATCAGCACGGGATTGTCATCACGCACCGCCGCCTTCAGAATCCCCCTGGCATCGTAGGCAGTGGAGACAGCCACGACCTTGAGCCCGGGCACACCGATGAAGTAGCGCTCCAGGTTCTGCGCATGCTGACTGCCACGGCCCGTGGCCCCCACCGGCGCCCGCATGACGAGGGGCACCTTGCACTGGCCCCCGGACATGTAACACATCTTGGCGGCATTGTTGACGATCTGATCCATCGCCAGGAAGAGAAAGTCCCCGTACTGCACGTCGACGATGGGACGCATGCCCATCAGTGCCGCGCCCACGCCCACACCGAAGAAACCCAGTTCGGCGATCGGCGTGTTGATCATGCGGTCCGGGAAGCGCTCCTCCAGACCCAGCGTCACGGTAAAGGCGCCCCCCCAGCCTCCCGGGACGGCGATGTCTTCACCCAGGCAGAACACCCTGGGGTCACGTTCCATCTCTTCGGCGATCGCGCCGCGCAGGGCTTCGGCGATCGTTACTTTTTTTGGCGTCGTGGTTGTTGTCATTCAGGCCAGCACGTGGGTGGTCAGATCCGCGAGGGTCGGCTGCGGCTGCGCCTTGGCGCGTTCCACAGCGTCGTCGAAGGATGTGAGGATGTGTTTACGCACTGCGTCGAGTTCTTCGGTGGTTGCGTGTCCCGCTTCGATCAGGGCCTGGCCGAGACGCACGATGGGGTCGTTCTCGAGCCATTGTTCTCGTTCCGGTTTGGGCTGATAGTGACAGGCGTCGCGCCGGGAGTGTCCCGTACGTCGGTACGTCATCAGTTCGAGGAACGCCGGCCCGCGGCCGGCACGGCAGTCGTCGACGGCGCGGCGCGCCGCCTCATACACAGCGATCACGTCGTTACCATCGATGCGCCGGCCGTCGATGCCGTAGCTGGACAGTCGTTCGGCGATGGTGGCGGCGCGCATCACCTTCGATACGTGGGTGGAGGCGCCGTACTGGTTGTTCTCGCAGATGAACACCACCGGCACATCCCAGATGGCGGCCATGTTGACGCCCTCGTGAAAGGCACCCTCGGCGATGGCGCCATCACCGAAGAAACAGGCGGCGACCTGGCCGGTCTGCTGCATCTTGAAGGCCAGCGCCATGCCGGCAGCGACAGGCACGCCGCCGGCGACGATGGCGATGGAGGGGATCATGCCCTTGTCCATGTTGACCATGTGCATGGAACCACCCTTGCCACCGGCGCAACCGGTGGCGGCGCCGAAGAGTTCGAACAGCATCTCATCGACGCTCAGCCCCTTGGCCAGGGCATGGCCGTGGCCGCGAAAGGTCGAGGTGATCCAGTCCGTCGGCTCCAGGGCGGTGCAGACGCCGACAGCACAGGCCTCCTGTCCCTGACACTGGTGAATGGTCCCCGGCATCGTGCCTTCGAGGAAGAGGAACTTGACCCCCTCTTCGAACTCCCGAATCTGCACCATACACTCATACAGACCCAGCAGGAAACCAGCCTCGTAGCTGTCGATGTCGATTTTCGCCTGCGGTGAATTCATCAGTGTCATCCTCAACGGCCTGCGGTTTCAATGTGGGCGATGATGGTGCCGACGCCGACAGTTGTGTCCGGCTGCGCGACCCACTCCCGCAGCACGCCCTCCACCGGTGACTCCACTTCCATCACCGCTTTGTCGGTTTCAATCTCGAGGATGGCCTGACCACGGGTGATCCTGTCTCCCACGTTCACCAGCCACTGCTTGACGTCGACTTCGTCCCCCGTGGTGGACAGATCGGGCATCTTGAACTTGTAGAGCATGAAGCAGTGCCGTCCTTTTCTCGTGTCAGCCGGGCGGGGATTCGACCCCTGCGAGTTGATCGGCCAAAGAAACATCTCCATGTTGTGCAAACACAACACTTCTTTGAGAATTCTCGTCATGACAAAGATCGCTGAGATGGACCGCGATGGCCGCAATTGACGTTGTCTGCGCCGGGGTGCTGGTAGCTGACGTCTTTGTGCCCCCCCTCGAGCGCCTGCCTCATGCCGGCGAACTGCTGGCGACGGACGACTTCTGGATCGACTCCGGCGGCTGTGCCGCCAATACCGCAACCAGCCTGGTGAAGCTCGGCGTCGCCGCCGCTGTCGCCGGTGTTGTGGGCACCGATATCTACGGTGATTTCGTCGAGGGGGATCTCGGCACCAAGGGAGTCGATACGGCCGCCCTGCGACGCACCGATGTGGCTGGCACGTCCAAGACTGTGATCCTGCCGGTGCGGGGGGAAGACCGGCGTTACATCCACACCTTTGGCGCCAACGCCGACTTCCGCGTCGCCGACATCCCACGTGATCTTGTGGCCCATGCCGGCGTCCTGTGTGTCGGCGGCTATCTCATTCTGCCGGCTTTCGACCCCGTCGAACTGGCGGCATTGTTTGCTTTCGCCCGGCAGCAGGGCGTGCGGACGATTCTCGATGTGGTCGTGACCGAAGGTGGCAACGAGGGTGGCCGGCACTGGGCCGCCCTGACACCGGTACTGCCACAGGTCGATTTCTTTCTGCCGAACAACGACGAGGCACAGCAGCTTACGGGTGAGACGGATCCGCTGCGGCAGGCACAGCGACTGCGGCAGGCGGGCTGCGGTACGGCCATCGTCACCCTGGGTGACAGGGGCGCAGTTGTCGCCGATGAGCGGGATGTGGTTTGCATCGACGGGTACGCTGTGGAGGTCGTCGACGGTTCCGGTGCCGGGGACGCCTTTGCCGCCGGTCTCGTCGCCGGTCTCCTGGAGGGTCTCGACACGCAGGCCAGGGTGCGTCTGGCCAGTGCCATCGGCGCGTCTGCATGCAGCAAACTGGGATGTACCACGGGCGTGTTTTCCCGCGCCGAGGCCAACGCCTTTCTGGAGGCTGTCTGATGCCGCTCACACCGATGACGGAATTGCTGGCCCGGGCCGCTGCGGGCAACTATGCCGTTGGCTACTTCGAAGCCTGGGACGTGGACTCACTGGAAGCGGTGATCGGCGCGGCAGAGGCGGAAGCGGCGCCCGTGATTGTCGGCTTTGGTGGCGCCATGGCTGCAGGCACCTGGCTCGATGCGGGCGGCGTCGAAGTCCTGGCCGGCATCGGTCTGGCCCTGGCGTCGCGCAGCCGCGTGCCAACGGCCCTGTTGTTCAACGAGGCGCATACCCTGGCGCAGGCGCGACGCGCGGTCGATGCGGGTTTCAACGCCGTCATGCTGGACACTTCGGCCTGGTCATGGGACGACGCCATCGCCGACGTCACCCGGCTGGTCGAGTACGCCCACGAACGCGGCGCCAGTGTCGAGGCTGAACTGGGGCGCCTGCCCGACGCCGTGGCCGGCGGCGTGGATGACTCGCAGGCGTCGTTGACTGATCCGCAGCAGGCGGCAGAATTCGCCCAACGTACAGGGATCGACTGCCTCGCCGTGTCGGTGGGCAACGTTCACCTTTTGCGCGACGGCCTGGCGCCGGTCGACATGGCGCATCTGGAGGCGATCCGGGCGTGTGTACCGTTGCCCCTTGTCATGCATGGCGGTACGAGTTTCCCCCCCGACGAAGTGCCGCGTGCGATCGCCGCCGGCGTCGGCAAATTCAACGTCGGCACCGTATTGAAGGGTGAATTTCTCAACGGTGTGCGGCGGAGCGTGACCTCATGGCCGGCGGACGTTGACGTCCACGATGTGCTCGGTTCACACAAAGGCACCGATATGCTGGCGGAGGGCAAGGCGCGGATGCAGAGCCGCGTGCAGCGACTGATCCGACTCTACCGGGGTGGAGGCAGCCGATGAAACGCTCCCGTATCAATGCCATCATGGCCGACGCCGACGCCTTCCTGCGGTCTCGGCTGTTCTACCTGCCCCCCTTTGCCTACTGGACCCCCCAGGATTGGGCCCGGCGTGGCGCCGAGGCCAGCGAGATCGTCGACCGGCGCCTCGGCTGGGATATCACCGATTTCGGTCAAGGCGACTTCGACCGCATCGGTTTGTTCGTCTTCACCCTGCGCAACGGCACCCCCACGGGGGCCAAGAGTTATGCGGAGAAGATTCTCGTCGTCAACGTCGATCAGGTGACGCCCACGCACTTCCACTGGTCGAAAATGGAGGATATCATCAACCGCGGTGGTGGTGACCTGGCAGTACGGGTCAACAATGCGACTGCAGACGAACAGCTCGCCGACACCGATGTGGAGGTCCACCTCGATGGCGTCGTGCGCACGGTGCCTGCCGGCGAGACCCTGTTGCTCAGCCCCGGTGAAAGCATCGCCCTCGGCCCGGGCCTGTACCACGAGTTCTGGGGCGTGGGCGAGAGGGTCCTGGTCGGCGAGGTCTCGAAGGTGAACGACGACGCCATCGACAACCGCTTCCTTGGCGGCGTGGGGCGCTTCCCTGATATCGAGGAGGACGAAGCGCCACTGCACCTTCTCGTCAACGACTACGAGCGCTACTTCCAGACCGGGGCCTGATGGTTGAAACTGATGGTCGAGTCTGGCCGGATCTGGATTCAGTACATCCCGGCGCACAATGGTTACTATTGCGCCCATGATACATCCATACAACAATGCAACGCAGACACGCTGGGACCGGGGCGAACTCAAAGTCCAGCTTTCGCAGCCGAACAATCCGCGGCCCATCGGCTACTGCGACGGCACGGAGGCGGACGCTGCCGAGCTGCAGTCGATGGCCGAAATGGAGGGTGCCGAGCAATTTCTCGTGCACAAGAAAATCCTCAAGACGGGCCGCGAAATCTGGACCCTCGGCGGCGGCTGATCGAGACAGCGGGGTGAGGTAGGCATGGGCGATCGTCGCCACTTACGCGTCATCCGCGTGCAGGGTCTCCATCGTCTGCCAGAGCCACCGATCCCCTTGCCGCCAGGCGACGTGGGACCGCGGGGCGGTGCCGGTGACATCGGCGTGCAGGAAATACCAGGTCTGATCCACACCGATGCCGGCCATGGCCTGCCGAATCGCCAGGCGGTATTGCTCCTCGACGCCGATCCCGAAGTCCCAGGGTGATGTGACCCCCGTCGGTGCCAGGATGAACTGCTCGAGGAAGTCCACAGGGATATCCCTGATGACGGGTTCACCCGTGGACAGCACCGGCTCGTCGGTGTGCTGCGATTCGGCGGCATGCCACCAGTACACGTTGATGAGCGGCGCCGGGTCATCGATGATGATCGTCAGGGGCAGTGGCATGCGGGCACCGATCCGTGATGGTGGGTGAAGACGATGAGAATCGGAGGGATGGTAAACGTCACGTTGAGCCGAGTCGTGCACTCAACGTGACGTTTCAGCAGGCAAGCGGCAGCGCTTCAGCCCAGGTCCGCCAGCACTTCGTCAGGATGATCGGCTGGCTTCACGGTGTCATACGCCTTGAGGACTCTGCCCTCGGCATCGATCAGATAACTGACGCGGGAGGGATGGGACGCATCCGCCGTGGCGGCACCGTAGGCAACACTCATCACCTTGTCGGTGTCACACAGCAGATCGTAGGGGAAGTCGAACTTCGCCTGGAAAGCCTTGTTGCTTTCGGGCGAGTCAAAGCTGACCCCCACGACGACGGTGTGCAGATCTTTGAACGCTTGGATTCGGTCACGGAATCCTTGGCCTTCAATCGTTCAACCAGGGGTATCGGCTTTCGGATACCACCACAGCAGCAGCGCCTGGCCCCGGAACTGAGCCAGGGTGACGGTCTCGCCATCCTGATTCAGCACCGAGAAGTCCGGCACCCTGTCACCTGTGTTGAGCATAGCAATGTCCTCCTCGAGTCAACGCGTGAATGATGCGCCGGTAAGGTAGCAAGCGGGACGCCTGACGCACCAGCGACTGCACTGGGAACCCGGGTGGCGACACGCAAGCTGTTGCTGTTGCGGCAATCGCGCCGCGTTGACACGGGTGATCCCGGAACAGCACCTTGCGCCGGACAGTTGTGCCGACAGCCCTTCGGGAGACGATGACTTTGCACAAGATTGAAGCAGGTCGCCACGCAGCGGCGGAGCGCATCCTGTTCCTTGTCCTGGCGGGCCTGCTGCTGGTGGCCCCCGCAAGTGGCGTGGATCTCTTTCGCGATGGCAAGGCAGCAAGCGTGATTCTGCTGCCTCCGGATGCCCATGCCGACGAGCAGCTTGCAGCCCGTGAACTGACCGAACACCTGCAGCAGATGACCGGTGCCGCCCTCTCCACCCTGTCGGGACCGGCGCCGGCAGGCACCATCCCCATCCGCATCGGTGCAGCTCTGGTTCCGCAAGCCAGAGCACGGATCCTGGCCAGCAGTGATGATCCGGCAGCCTATCTGCTCGACATCACCGCCGACGGCGTTAGCCTTGCAGGGCTGACGCCCGAGGGCACACTGTTCGCCACCTATGCGCTGCTCGAGCGCCTTGGCGTGCGCTGGTACATGCCGGGTGTGCTGGGCACCGTCATCCCGCGACACCCCGATGTTACACTGCAGCCAGCGAGTGACGTCGTCAGCCCCAGCTTCGCCCACCGCCACCTGCAGGCTGTGTCGCGCGATCTGCCATGGTACCGGCGCATGCGCCTGGGCGGCGACTATTTTCCCGGCGCCCACGGCATTCCACTGTTGCCGCCGGCGGATTTCACCACCGAGCCCGAGCTGTTCGCCCTCGTCGACGGCGAACGCTCCGAGCGCCAGTTGTGCCTCAGCCACCCCGAGGTACTGCGCCGGGCGATCGCTGCCGTGGAAGCGTATTTCACCGAGCACCCGGAAGCCCCCTGGATCGGGCTGGGCGCCAACGATGGCCGCGGCTTCTGTGAAGACGACAGGTGCCGGGCGCTGGACGGCGGCCAGTGGGATCCCTTCGCCGCCGCCGAATCGATGACGGATCGACACATCTGGTTTTTCAATCAGGTCCTGGCGGGACTGGATGAGCGCTTCGCCGACAGACGGATCGCGTTCTACGCCTACGCCACGTACAAGCTGCCCCCCGTGCGCTGGACGCCGGACCCGCGCATCGTTCCCGCCCTGGCGCCGATCACGCTGTGCCGCATCCACGGAATGAACAACCCCGTCTGCCCGGAGCGTTCCTTCTATCGCGAACTGATGCAGGGCTGGGGCAAGGCGGTGCCGGAAGTTTTCGAGCGCGGTTACTACTTCAACCTTGCCGACCCGGCGCTGCCCTTCAGCAAGGTGCACGCCGTTCGTGACGAGATCCCGGCAGCGCTGGATCTGGGGGTCGCCGGCTGGCGCGTCGAGTGTATGCCCTCGTGGGCGGTTGACACGCCAACGCTCTACGTGGCAGCCCGGTTGATGTGGGACACAACGATCGACGTCGACGAACTGCTGGCTGAGTTCTATACGGGATTCTTCGGCCCCGCCGCCCCGGCGATGGGTGCCTACCTGGACGACGTGGACGACGCCTTCGCCCGGGGCGACTGCCACACGGGGGGCAGCCACTGCCTGCGCGTGCTGTTTCCGCCGGCGCGCTTGGCAGTCGCTGCCACGCGCCTGCAACGGGCGATGGACCTGGCTGGCGCCGAGCAACCCTACGCCGAACGTGTGCGTCTCTTCCGTATGAGTTTCGACCGTATGCGCCTGTTCCTGCGCATGCTGGACGAACGTGACGCCTTCGATTTTGCCGCCGCCCACGGCACGTTGCAGGAGCTCTATGCGCTGACCGACGTCATGCGCGAGTATGAGCTGGCCGACAGCGCCTACCTGCTGTCACCGCGCAATGCACGGGGGTATCTGGAGCGTTTCTGGTCGCCCGCGGTGGAACTGGGCTATCGCGCCACCGTCGAGCAGGGCCATCTTGTTGCCGGTCTGCCCGAGATCTGGGATTTCCTCCTCGATCCCAACGGTGTGGGCGAGTCTCTCGGGTATTTCCGGCCGGACCTTACGGGCGGCAACTGGCAGAGTCTGCACACGAGCACCCGCAGCTGGGGCGACCAGGGGCTGCACTACTACAAGGGCCGCGCCTGGTACCGCACGCGCGTGGACTTGCCGGAGACGGTGACCCGCCAGCCTCTGCGGCTGCACTTTGGTGGCGTGGACGAGAGTGTGCGGGTCTGGTTGAACGGCGTCCTGCTCGGCGCCAGTCAGGTCGGTGCCTTCCGTCCCTTTGACCTGGACGCGACAGCTGCGGCACGCCCCGGCGCGAGCAACACGGTGGTCGTGGAAGTGACCAATGAAACACTGAACGAGTTGGGCACCGGCGGCATCACGGCGCCTGTCTTCTTCTACGGCAGCCATGACTGACCCCGTGCGCGTCGGCGTGCTCACCTGTGGGGGCACCAACCACATGCCAGGCGTCTGGGGTCCCCTCCTCGATCCGCGCGGACGACAACAGTTCCTCGGTTGCCGGCAACCCCTGACGGACATGGTCATGACCCACGTCTGGGACATTGACACCTCTGCGTCCCGCACATTCGCCGAAGACCACGCCGGTCTTCAGATCGTCGACAACTACGCCGCCATGGTCGGTCAGGTAGACGGCATCATCCTCGGCGATCACGATTCCTGCCTGCACTTCAGACACCTGATACAGCCCTACCTGGAGGCGGGTGTGCCCGTGTTCCTCAACCGGCCCTTCGCCCTGAGCATGACCGACGCCCACGACATCGTCGACTTGTCGCGGCGTACGGGCACACCGATCATGACGGGATCCACCCTCGAGTTCGCACCCGAAGTGCACAGCCTCCGCCGCGACCTGGCCACCATCGGCGCCATCCGTGGCTGCGTCGCCGCCAACAGCACCTCCGACTACTCCACCCACGGCATCCACGGGCCCCTCTTCGTCCACGCCTGTATCGGTGGTGGCGTGCGCTGTGTCGCCTATCAGACGCCGGACTGGCGTCTGCCCAACGGCATTCTCACGCTGGAGTACGAGAGCCGCAACGGTGAGCCGCCCTTCTTCGGGTGTATCCAGGAGATCGGCGGCCCTCTGGGCTGGATCAGAGTCTTCGGTGCCGACGGCTCTTGCGAGCAGACCTTCGACGGCAGCCTGCCTCTGTGGCTGCCGATCCTGCAGCACATGCAGCACATGTTCCGGACACAGGAGATGCCACAGACCCACGATGACATCCTGGAAAAAACGGCGATCTTCCTCGCCGGCTTCCGCTCCGCTGTCGACCATGGTGGCGCCTCGGTTCGCCTCGATGACTGGCGGGCACCACTGCTGAACCCCGATCGTTACCCGGAAGGTTACTTCGACTGAAGGCACGAGCAGTCGCAACCTGCCATCCTGCTGCTTCTCACCCTTTCCTGTCCTTGCCATGGAGACCCGCATGCCACGCCAGATCGTCAATGCCTCGCAACTCGATCTCGAATCCCCCGGCCGCCGCGACTACTGGGTCGCTCTGGGTCACACCAGCATCTGGGGGAGCCACCTGCTTCCCCTCACCGTCATTGTCGGGCCACAGGCCAAACCCGGCGAGGGGCTGTCGGCCTTTGGCGCCTGCCACGGCAACGAGTACGAAGGCCCCGTCGCACTCAAACACCTGCTGCGCGAAATCCGCACGGAGGATGTTCTTGGACGTATCGTCATCATCCCCGTCCTCAATGTCGCCTCCTTCCGTGTCGGTGCCCGCGAGAGCACCGGCGACGACGGCTTCAACCTGAATCGGGTTTTTGTCGAGGGCGCCGGGACCACGCCGGCCATGGCGGGCATCACCCATCGCATCGCCGCCTTTGTCCGCGAAGCGATCTGGCCACACGTGCACATCTGCATCGATCTGCATTCCGGCGGCGAGGTCGCGCGCTTTGCCCACTGGTCGGGGTTCTTTCGCTGCGGCGACCCGGAGATCGACGCGCGCCGCGAGCAGATGGCACGCTGGTTCGGCTGTCAGATTGTCACGGCGGGCACAAGCAGTTCGAAGCCCTCAGGGATTTCAGGCGGCATGCACAACGAGGCCGACCGGTTGGGCAAGTACGCCATCGGCACGGAACTGGGCTGGGGGCAGTCCGTCGACGTGCA
>JAQCJA010000092.1 GCA_027593305.1 bacterium | reverse complement strand
AGACGGCTCGTCGCGGGAATCAAGCGGGCTCAACGGAACCCACCGGTTCAACGCAGACGCCCGAAGCTACTACTTGTCACGGAAGTATGCAGCATTGATCTCAATGTACTTGTTCCACTCCTCGGGGAGATCCTCTTCCGCAAAGATCGCCTCTACGGGGCATTCCGGTTCACAGGCACCACAATCAATACACTCGTCGGGGTCAATGTACAGCATGTTGGCCCCTTCGCCGTCCACTGGATGGATGCAGTCCACGGGGCACACTTCGACGCAGGCCTTGTCCTTCACGTCGACGCACGGCTCTGCGATGATGTAGGTCATGTTCTTAGCTCTCCCAAGTCTGCGTCGTGCCCCTCTGGGGCGTGCCGTCCACGCCGCGGAAATACGCCGCGTCCCGAATTCAAAATCCTATATAGAGACGACTGTCTGAACTGTCAACACGTGGATGAAACTGCGCTGCCTACGCGCCTGCACCGGCGCCCGATGCGGCGAGGTTCGCCAGCAGGTCCGCCGTCTCAAAATCGCCCTCAACCCGGACTCTCACGGTGAACCTCTGGCGCGCGTCTCCTTCGCGTTCGATCTGTGTCGGCGCGCCGGCGTAGAGATCATCAAGCACGGATTCGAGGTCCGCGCGGATCTGCTCCAGTGTCGCCTCTGAATTGGCCGCATGCAGGCGGTCATTGATCGTGATGACTGCCTCGGCACCAACAAAGCGTGGCTTCGACACAGTGTTTTCGGCTTGTTCCAGGCGTACGCACGCTTTGAGAGAGGCCGCAAATGCCGCCCGCAGTCGCGCCGCGTTCGAGCCCTGAGTGCCAATCTTGCAGCCGTAGAGCAGTCCGTACCGTCCGTCAGAGTTGTCGAAGGTATAGTTCGCTCCATGGCCGACGAGAACCGTTTTCGGACCTCGTGCGACATGTCGATAGTCGGCGACGTCGATCAGGATCTCATCTGTTGTCAGCGGAATCCACTGGCTGAAGATGCGGAATGCCTCCTCGGGACTGGGGACGGCATTCTCAGCCAGGTAGAACTTGATATTGATCTTCTGCAGGTTGATGGCCATCGGGGCCTTTCCTACGCCGTCGCCAGGGCATCAGCCCCGGCGGCGTCGGAGATGCGATTGTAGCAGGCGAAGGCGCCCTCGATGAACAATTGGCATTCCTCGATGGCTCGATGTGCGTCATCACGCGTCGGGTTGCGCAACGCCTCCTCCTGCATGCGGAAGAGGTAGCGTGCGAACTTGTCCTTGGCGTAGGTGTCGAAGTACAACCCGGTGTCGACGAAGCGTGTCCTGAACTCGGCGATCACTGTGTCGGGTGCGTCACTGACATCGAGGAACTGAGAGCGCACCAGCGCCCGGGCTGCGGCAACCATGGCCTTGAAGGCCATGGTGTAGGCGCCGCTGAAGTTGTTCTCATCCAGCAGAATCTGCGCCTCGAATACCTCGCGTTCGGCAGCGCCCAATTCGAATAGCGCCAGGGGGACGACCTCGCCGGCGCATTCACCTTTGCCCATGTCGTCGATGGTGAATTCGCGCGTGTCCCCCCAGTCACGGTAGAAAGACGGGTCCTCTTCATAGGTGGGGACCTGCACCAAATCGTCGAGCATGGCCTTGACATCGCGTTTGCCGACGCGTGAGATGAAATCCTGAAAGATCTCATCGCCCTGGCGCTCCGCCACGTAACGCTCGGTGAGTCTGTCGACAACGAGGGGGATGTTCTTCGACGGGACAGCTGCCATTGCCAGACCGAAGGACTCGGCGTTGCCCTTCCACTTACCCCCGAGTACGACCTGGAAGTGCGGCACGGTGATGCCATTGATCTTGCGACTGATGCCGTAGAAGCCGATGTCGGCGACGTGGTGCTGCCCACACGAGTTGAAGCATCCGCTGACCTTGATCCGCATGCCTTGCACGGCGGCATCGAGGCTGTGGTACTTCTCAGCAAGTCGCGTGCGCAACTCTCCGGCCAGCCCGCGCGACGACGCGATACCCAGTTTGCAGGTATCGGTACCCGGGCACGAGGTCACATCGACGATGGTGTTGGCTGCCGATCCGCCAAGGCCGATGTCAACCAGGTCGGTGTACAGCGTCGGCAGATCGGCTTCACTGACCCAACGCAGCACGATGTTCTGCTCCACCGTCGTGCGGATCGTGTCCTTTACGTACTTGCGTGACACGGCCGCCAGGCTGCGCATCTGCTGGCCCGTCAGATCTCCCAGTGGCAGGTACACCGTGACAACGACGTATCCGGGCTGCAGTTGCTGATAGACGTTGGTACCAAACCATTCACTGAAACCCTCGGGCAACTGGAGGCCTTGAAGGGCCTGTCCCGGCCTCAGCGGCGTTTCGTCATCACTGTCGAGTCCCTGGATGTAGGAGGTCCAGCGTGCGTCGTGGGGCAGAATGGCCCGCTCTTCAAGCACCAGTCGCTTGAACTCGTCGATGCCGATCCTGGCAACCAGAAATTTCAGACGGGCGCGGGCGCGATTCTTCTTTTCGCCCAGGCGCGCAAAGACGCGGCCGATGGCCTGGCTCAAGGGGAGCAGTTCCTCTTCGCTGACGAATTCATCGAACAGCTTGGCCTGGTGTGGCACCGCACCAAGTCCGCCACCGACGTAGAACTCGAAGCCGCGCCGGGTCTTGCCGTCGATGACGCGGGTGACGCCGAGGGCACCGATGTCGTGCAGGTTGACCAGGCCGCAGGCTTCGTCCCGGCAACCGGAAAAGGCAATCTTCACCTTGCGACCAAAATCCTGGGCATCCGGGTGGCCGAGAAGAAAACGAGCCAGGGCTCGGGAGTAGGGCGTGACGTCGAAGCTCTCGGTGTTGCACACGCCGGCGAGGGGGCAGGCGGTGACGTTGCGTACCGAGTTGCCGCACGCTTCGCGGGTCGTAATGCCGACTGCAGCGAGACGCCGCATGAGGTCGACAGTATCCTCAATGTGGATGTAGTGGAGTTGTAGATCCTGACGGGTCGTGACATGCAGGATGTCGTCAGAATACTCCTCGGCCAGATCCGCGAGGGTTTCCATCTGCACCGTATTGAGCCCGCCAAAGGGGATTTTGATGCGCATCATGCCAGGGGCATGCCACTCTGTGTTCGGCCCTTTTGTATTGGCCTTGGGAAATGCCAGCTGTTGCGTCTGTTTGCCGTCGAAACGCTGACCGCTGTCGTAGCGCTGGCCATAGGCGCCGCGGCGCAGACGCGTTTCAGCGAACACCACTTCGTCGATTTTGCCCTGCCTGCGCAGCTCAATCTCGGTTTCGAAAATGTCGACTTCGCGCCCCAAATCCTCGGGAATGCGGTCGCCCAGGTGATCCTTCCAGGTCAGGGTTTCATTCATGAAGAATCATTTCTCGTCAGGGTCGAGAGTGGACCGTGTCGGGCAGTGCGGGCCCCGGAGACGAAAGAACTGCGTCGGTAACACGGCAGAGAACAGGGTAAGTTAGGGATGTCAATGCGACTGTCAACGTGGCCGCACAGACCCCGTCGATCGGTCTGGCCCGCTTACTCTGGGTGCCGCTGTGCCAGCCGCCGACGGACATAGGCGGCCGTTTCGTCGCCCCATTCCGGATCATCGAGGGCGTAGTCGATGAAGGTGCGGAAGTACGAGCGGTGATTGCCGATGTCGTAACGGGTCTCACCCTCCTGCAGTCGCACACAGCGCACCTGTCGACCATTCTGGATCAGCGTGCGGATGGCTTCCGTCAGATAGATCTCGCCCGACTTCGATGGGGCGATGGCACGAATCTGGTCGAAAATCTCCGGGTCGAACACGTAACGAGCGCTGACGGCGAGACGACTGGTCGTTGTCCCCGGGGCCGGTTTCTCGATGATGTCGTCGAGGCGCGCATCCGCCGCATGAATCTCCGCCTCGCGCGGCACCAGAATCCCGTAGTTACCCACCTGTGCAGCGTCTACTTCCCAGGCGCCGATGGTGCACGCCGCCCGATGCAGTTCATGGGACGAGATCATGCGATGCAAGAGACTGTCACCCCGATCCGTACGGATGATGCTGTCACCATAGGCGACGACGAAAGGTGCATCGCCGACGAAGCTTTCGGCACAGGCAACCGCGTCACCAGTACCCAGCGGCTTGGTCTGCCCAAGGGGGACCTGCTGGCGGGTGAAGAAGAACTCGATGCCGCGCTGCCGGTAGTCGAAACGACCCACTTCCCTTACGTCGCGCCCGTCCAGCTCCAGGTGCATCATCAGCGCCGAGTAGTCATCGAAGTGGTTCTCAATCGCACCCTTGCTGCGGCTGCTGACAAACAGGATGCGACGGATGCCGGCCTGGATCAGTTCCTCCACCACGTGATGGATGATCGGCAGGCGGCCAGCAGGCAACATTTCCTTGGGAATCGCCTTGGTTGTCGGCAACAGGCGCGTCAGATGTCCGGCGACGGGTATGACAGCTCGATCTATTGGCATGCTGCCAATATGAGTCTGTGTGGGCCTGATTGACAACCCCAAGGTCGGCCGGTTTCCTTTCATGCCATACCCAATGGAACGATACCCTGAACTGCCTCCCGAGTTGGACAAAGGGGGACCGGCTGCCCTGCTGAAGTATTTTGGTCCCCGTGCCATCATCGCCTCCGTGACGATCGGTCGTGGCGAAACTGTCTTTGCGTCCCGGGGTGGCACGATCCTGGGCGTCTACGAACTCTCTGGGCGCAGGACGCACGAGTGTCTCCGTCCTGTGTCTGCGCGCATTCGCCACATGCCTCTGGCGCAGTTGCGCCCGTGGGTCGTCGGTTGCTGCGGCATCGCCGGCATCGCCATCATGTGGTTTGGCGGCAATTACCCTTGAGTCTCGTGAACCAGTCGGATGCCCCAGGTTCGATGATCTGGGAAACGGTCGAATCGATCCTGCAGACTGGATGCCCGATCGCGACGTCGTTTACCGGTGGTGGCAGTCGCGCCGTCAGTTGGCTTCTCAATCACCCTGGTGCCTCTCGGTCACTGGTGGAGGCGCAGATCCCATATCACACAAACGCCATAGACGACTACCTGGGCCTGCCAGGACCCCACAGGGCGGTTGAGGAGACGGCCCGCCGCCTGGCGCAGGTCGCCCGAAGGCGGGCAGGACAGTTTGCCAACCACGACAGGTCGGTGGGCCTCGGCGCCTCGGCCGCGCTGGCAACGGATCGCCCGCGCCGGGGTCAGGATCGTGCTTTTATCGCTGCAAGCAATGGTGCCCTGTATGAGTTTGTCGGTCTGCAGTTTGACAAGTCAGTGGATCGACTGGCGCAGGAAGAGATACTCAGTCTGGTGCTGCTGGCCACGCTTGCCAGTAGTTGCCGTTGCCCGGTAGCTGGCATCGAACTGCCCGATTGGGCACAGATGGAGTGTGCCACCTCGCCAGTGGTCGAGGCCATCGAGGCGTTGCTTGTTGGCCGGCAGGACGTGGTCGAGCTCGGTCCTGCGGGAACGAAAGTGGCCGTGCCAGGACCGCCAGGCACACGGCTCCTCGTCCCCGGGTCCTTCCATCCGATGCACGAAGGGCACGCTGGCCTGGCCGATGCTGCAGAAAGATGCAGTGGCCGCGAAGCGGCTTTCGAGATGTCCGTACACAACGTAGACAAGCCGGCTTTGCCCTACAGCGAGGTCCTTCGCCGTGTCGTGCAACCAAGATCCCGGGCTCTCGTGCTGACCCGGGAACCGACGTTTCTTGGTAAGGCGCGTCTGCTGCCCGGCTGCTGGTTCGCCATTGGCTACGACACCGCCCTGCGGGTCATCGAACCAGACTACTACGATGGTACGGCGGCGGCGACGGAGTCGGTGTTGGCAGAACTGCGAGATCTTGATTGTCGGTTCTATGTCGCGGGTCGTTATTGGCAGGGCCGTTTTCGCGGCCTTGATGATGTGCCCATTCCACACGGATTCGGCGATCTTTTTGTCGCTATACCCGAATCCGCCTTCCGCGTCGACATCAGTTCCACCACCCTTCGGCAAGAGAGGACCTAGGTCGGCATGCCCACCAGTTACCTCGAAGGACGTGAGGCCCACTTCGCCGAGGCACTGCGGCTTATGGTCAGGATCGCCACTGTGAACCCACCGGGGGTCGACTACTTGCCCATGGTCGAGCATCTGACCGGCAGACTCCGGGCGCTCGATATGCCGCCGACCGTCCACCGGGTGCCCGACGCAGACGCTGTTGCCGAAGGCATCGACCCCACCTACCCACGATACAACATCATCGCCCGATGGGATGTGGGGGCCAGACGGACGGTTCACTTCAACGCCCACTATGATGTCGTTCCCGTCTCGGCTGGTGATTGGCGCATGCCCCCTTTTGACGGCAAGACCAGCGGCGGCTGGCTCTACGGCAGGGGCGCAGGTGACATGAAGGGATCCATCGTCGCGCTGTTGGGCGCTATCGAAGCACTGCAGGCAACGGGAGCTGCACCGGCAGTCAACGTCGAAGTCTCCTTTACTGCCGATGAGGAGACCGGTGGTGCTCTTGGCGCCGGCTGGATCACGCGGCAAGGGTTGGTGCATGCGGACTTTGCCATTGAGTGCGAAGGGGCTGCCGGCAGCAATGTTGGCATTGGTCACAACGGCGTCCTCTGGCTTGACGTGCAGATCGAGGGCAAGGCGGCCCATGCATCGAGCCCGGAGCGAGGCGTCAACGCATTCGAGAAGATGGCGCTCATGGTCCACCAACTGCAGTCAACGAAGCGACGGCTGGCGTCCCCATCTCGCCGTTGGCGGGATCCGGGCGGCCATATACGTCAACCGACGATCAACATTGGCGGCGTCTTCGCAGGTGGCGAGGGGCTGAAGGTGAACACCGTGCCGGGGCGGGCCCATTTTACGATCGACCGGCGGCTTGTACCGGGCGAAAACCTGCAGGGCGCGGAGGCAGAGCTTGTTGAGGCTCTCGCCGCCGCGGCACGCCATGCTGAGGCCAGGCACCGGGTCCGAACCCTGCTTCGTATCGAGCCCTGCGTCGTGCGTCCCGAGGGGGATCTGCCGACTGCCTTCGCGCGCAGTCTGCGGAACATCCGCCGTCGCTCGCCGGGATTTCGGGTGACGACGGGCTTCACCGATCTGCACTACTTCGTCGAGGATCTCCAGCTGCCGGGGATCGGCTATGGTGTGACGGGCGAACGTGCGCATGGCGCCGACGAGCGGGTGAACCTGCGTGACCTGGTACAGACCGCCCGGATCTACGCTGACTTCCTGCTCCGTGGTATCGACGGCGCGTGAGTGGCAATGGTTCGCCACTTCCTCCTGACGCTGTACGATCACCTCGGCAGGGCGGTCCTCTACAATCTGCTGTGGGCGGTGACCGTGATGCCCTGGATCGCTGTCGGGTCCGCGGTAACGTGGGGCGCTGCATCGATATCCGGGATGCTGGGGTATTCGTTCCTTGGCAGCCTGGGCTTTCTTGCCGCAGCAGGCCTGATCCTGTTCTCGCCGCCCACGATGTTCGTTGTCGCCGCAACCCACGACTGGGCTCACGGTGGTCAGGCAGGACTGCGCGAGGCATGGGTGCTGACGCGCAGGCTTGCCTGGCGCACCCAGGCGGGCGGCCTGCTGATGACGACGGTGATCACTCTGTTGCTCGGGAATGCACTGTTCTATCAGAGTTGGGCCGGCTGGCTCGGACTGGCGCTGAGCGGGACCATGCTCTGGCTCGCTGTTGCGGCTACCCTGATGGCACTGCTGTTGTTTCCTGTCCTCGTGGACAATCCAGACGTGTCAATGCATCAGGCCCTGCGCCAGTGCGTCTTTCTGGTGCTGGGCAATGTGCGCCACGCGGCGGTCCTCGGCCTGGCAGCCGGACTTTGTCTCATCGTCGGCATTGCCAGCGGCGCTGGTCTGGTTCTCGGGGCAGTTTCAGCGATGGCACTGGTGACAAATCTTGGCTTGACGGCGATCATGCAACGTCATGGCGGACGGCCGTTGGAGCGGGATCCACGGAGCCTGCGAGACCTGCTTCGCCCATGGCAGACGTAAGGCGCCTCACATGAGCAGATTCCCCCGACTGGTTACCGGCGCGGAGATGGCGGCGATCGATCGCCACACGATTGATCGATGTGGTGTCAGCAGCACCGAACTGATGGAGCGCGCCGGGGCCCGGGTCATGGAGACCATGGACACCCGCTTCGGCGGGCTCCACGGGATGCGCGTGGCGGTGGTGTGTGGCAAGGGGAACAACGGCGGTCGCCCCGCTGCGACCGCCCGTCGGCTTCTGCAGGCGGGCGTCACCGTCGACACATTTCTCGGCGTCGAGCGGGACGAGATCGTTGGTGACGCCAACGAGCTCCTGCAACGCCTGGAACTGGCGGGGGGCCGACCCATGTCCTTGCCCCCGGCTGGGGGACTGACGGCTGCCTTGCGGGACAGTGATGTTGTCGTCGACGCGCTTCTCGGAACAGGCCTCCGCGGCGCGCCCCGAGCACCTCAGGTTGCGGTGATCGATGCCATCAACCAGTGCTTTCGTCCCG
The DNA here is from genome assembly GCA_027593305.1 of bacterium. Classification (GTDB taxonomy): domain Bacteria; phylum Latescibacterota; class UBA2968; order UBA8231; family UBA8231; genus UBA8231. Next base: position 3,816 of record JAQCJA010000092.1, on the reverse strand, counting down.
TCATCGCAGTCGATCTGCCCTCCGGAGTCGACGCCGCCAGCGGCACCATCGCCGGTGTTGCCGTGCATGCCACTGTCACGGTGAGTTTCGGTCTGGCCAAACGTGGGCACCTGTTTGCCCCCGGGCGAGCCTGCTGTGGTGTCCTTGAGGTTGTCGACATCGGTTTTCCTGAAGCAGCCATCGACAGCTGTGGTGGGACAACCTTTCTGTTGGCGCCGGAAGGGATCGCCAGCCAGCTGCCGGTTCGACCTTTTGATGCGCACAAGGGCACATGTGGCTCGGTATTTGTTGTTGCCGGCTCTCTCGGCATGTCTGGAGCGGCGACGCTGGCAGCGGATGCGGCGCTACGTTCGGGGGCCGGCAGAGTCACCGTCGGCGTGCCGGCCAGTCTCCATGACATCATGGAGACGAAACTCACAGAAGTGATGACGAAAATCCTGCCGGAAGTGCGGCGCCGACGTTGTCTTTCCCTGCGTGCCCTGGGGGACATTGTTGCGTCGTTGCGCACAGCAGATGTTCTGGCGATCGGCCCCGGCCTGGGCCGCTACCGCGAGACTGTCGAACTCGTGCGCCGCCTGTTACGGCGCCAGGATCTGCCAGCCACCGTTATTGACGCCGATGCCCTCTTCGCCATGGGTGATGGCGAAGGCCTGTTGGGACCGGGCCGGGTCATTACGCCCCACGCCGGTGAGTTCAGTCGCCTAACCGGGCTCAGTGCGGCGGCGATCCAGGAAGACCCGCTGGCCCGAGCCCTTGAGTTCTCCATGCATCACGGCGTTGTCGTTGTGCTCAAGGGCGGTCCAACCGTGGTGGCCGCGCCTGATGGCCGCACCTTCGTTAATCCCACGGGCAATCCGGGAATGGCCACGGCAGGATCCGGTGATGTCCTGACGGGCATCATTGCAGGCCTGCTGGCTCAGGGCTGCCCGCCACTTGAGGCGGCTCTCAACGCGGTCTATCTCCATGGTCTGGCAGGGGACGCTGCACGTGACAATCTCGGCGAATGGGGACTGCGTGCCGGCGATGTGCTGGCCGGCGTCCCTCAGGCCTTTGTTGAGGTCGCCCGCACGGGGTCAGCAGAGGGGCGTTTCCTTGACACTCGTCTGCGGATCGAGTAACGTAAACCGGTGCTGCCGCACAGGTCCGACAGCCCCATTACGGCAGCCCTCGTCAGCGGCTGGCCGCACATCGCCAGGGTTCAGCGCCAGGGTTCAGGTAGAGGCTATGTCGTCCAAAGTCAAAGAAGCGATCGAAGAGATGATCGAGGAATCCTACCTCCTCGGACTCTCCGAACAGGAAATCCGCAAGGATTTCAAGCGCTTCATTGATGCCTGCTACTCAGTCATCCAGGAAAATGTCAAGGATCGCTCAGTGGTGAGCGGCCTCGCAGAGAATCTGGCCCGTGAACAGACGGTTTTGCTCATTGCCGATCGTGCCGAGGCCACGAGCATAGACATCTCCCTGGGCGACCTCAACGAGTCCGGGGTGGATCCAGATGGCGATATCGAGACTCGTCAGGCGGCGACGCAGGAATTCTCCGAGAAGGTGGCCCGGCGCAAGCGACAGATCCTGCGAACGATCGCCGACTACGACCCGCAGTTGGTGCGCCTCATCGATGCCCAGCGTTTCCTGGGAGAGGGTGACGAACCGAACCGGCCCGGCTTCCCCAAATCGACGCGGCGACTGCGGCGCTCACGGTCATGGCAGATTGATTGGTTGCAGGTCCGTCTGCAGATGCTGAAAGTTGGATATGCCACGACGATCGCGCTGATTGTTGCGTTGATCTGGCTCGGATTCACCAAGGGATCATTCTGACAAGAGTTCCCGCGGCAGAACCTATGAACCGTGGCAAGACACCATCGGGCAGGGGCGCTCCACCAGGCACTCCTGCTCGCGTCGTATCCGGACCCCAGGGACCGCAGCCGGGTCGGTTCATCGACCTTCCCCGATTCTGTTCACTACTTTCCTGCAGCGGCGCTCACGGGTAGCCGCTTGATGTGCGAGGAGTATGCCGCGCCGCGCCGACATTCACAAGATCATGCTCATCGGCTCCGGTCCTATCGTCATTGGACAGGCCTGCGAGTTCGACTACTCCGGTACCCAGGCGTGCAAGGCGTTGCGCGAAGAGGGCTACGAGATCGTCCTCGTCAACAGCAATCCGGCAACGATCATGACCGATCCGGAGATGGCCGATCGTACGTACATAGAGCCGATCACAGCAGAAGCCTGCACCAAGATCATCGAAGCCGAGCGCCCTGACGCACTGCTGCCGACGGTCGGCGGGCAGACAGCGCTCAATACGGCCGTTGAGCTGGCTGAGTCCGGTGTTCTGGACCGCTATGGTGTTGAACTGATCGGCGCCCGCCTCGAAGCGATCAAGACCGCCGAGGATCGCGAATTGTTCAAGAACGCCATGGACGAGATCGGACTGGAGATGCCTCAGGGCTTCTTCGTCAAGACGTTGGCGGAGGCGCTGACGCATCAAGCGGCCCTCGGCTACCCGACGATCGTGCGTCCGTCCTTCACAATGGGCGGTTCCGGGGGCGGCATCGCCTACAACGCCGAAGAATACCAGGAGATCGTTGGTCGCGGACTCGATCTAAGCCCGGTTACTGAGGTGCTGATCGAGGAGTCCGTCCTCGGTTGGAAGGAATTCGAGCTTGAGGTGATGCGCGACGTGAATGACAATGTCGTCATCATCTGCTCCATTGAGAACTTCGACCCGATGGGAGTGCACACAGGTGACTCGATCACCGTCGCCCCCGCCCAGACCCTGACAGACAAGCAGTACCAGGCCATGCGCGACGCGGCGATCCGCATCATCCGTCGCATCGGTGTCGACACGGGAGGATCGAACATCCAGTTCGCCGTAAATCCGGCGACAGGTCGCATGACCGTCATTGAAATGAACCCGCGTGTATCGCGCAGTTCAGCTCTGGCGTCGAAGGCAACAGGATTTCCCATTGCCAAGATTGCTGCCAAGCTGGCCGTTGGCTACACCCTCGACGAGATCTCGAACGATATCACACGCGAGACGCCAGCTTCTTTCGAGCCGACAATCGACTACGTCGTCACCAAGATTCCACGATGGGCCTTCGAGAAGTTCCCTTCAACGCCGGATTCGCTCGACACGCAGATGCGCTCCGTTGGCGAGACGATGGCGATCGGCAGGACGTTCGCTGAGTCCTTTCAGAAGGCGATGCGCTCGCTTGAGATCGGTCGTGCCGGCTGGGGCGCGGATGGCAAGGATTTCGATCCGCTCCGTGTCTCGGATGCGGAAGTACGCAAACACCTGCTGCGACCCAATTCCCTGCGACCTTTCTACATTCGTACAGCGCTGCAGAAGGGCTTCGACATCGAGGAGATCCAGCGGCTCACACGGATCGATCCATGGTTTCTCGATCGTCTACTGGAGATCTTCCATACCGAGCAGGAACTCACCGCTGATGGTGCCGACCCGCTGGCGCATGCGGCGGGCATGCGGCAGGCGAAGGAGAGTGGTTTCAGCGATCGGCAAATCGCGCACCTGACAAGTCACACCGAGTCTGAAGTGCGCAAGAGACGACTCGAATTGGGTGTGCGCCCCGTGTTCAAGACAGTCGATACTTGTGCCGCCGAGTTTGAGGCGCACACACCGTACCACTATTCGACATACGAGCGCGAGAACGAGGTTGTCATCACAACGGGGAAGCGCAAGATCATGATCCTCGGTGGGGGCCCGAATCGAATCGGTCAGGGCATCGAGTTCGATTACTGCTGTGTGCACGCCTGCTTCGCCCTGCGCGAAGACGGCTACGAGACGATCATGGTCAATTC
>JAQCJA010000091.1 GCA_027593305.1 bacterium | reverse complement strand
CCGCTGTGATGGCGTATTGAAAACACGAAGGGCCCGCCGGCACGGGCCAGCGGGTCCTTCGTGTTCATAGCGGGCTGCGGGAAGGCTACTTCAACGACCAGAGCGCCTGGTAGCCGAGTTCCTGCTCCTTCGCCTCGAGCTCATCGAGAGCCTTCGTCAGAGCGGCCATCAGTTCATCCTTGCGCACGATTCGATTGAGCGCATCGATGCTCTGCAGATCACTCTCGCTGAAGCTTACGCCGGTGTCCGAACCCACGACGCCTTCGGTGTACACGGTGGGGCCAATGGTGTAGCCATTGGGTGGCCCGGTGACGCGAATGCTCATCATCGGTCTCAGGGTGATCGCCTCGCTGTCGGTGGGAATGTCGAGATCGAGGGTGACGGAGATGAGGCCGTCGATCCCGACGTCCGACATCAACCGGGCATCCGGGCGATCGGCAGCGAAGGTGGAGGAGATGCTCCCCACGAGTGCACCAAGGGACGTGGGAATCAGGTTTTTCGTGCCCTCATAGCTGCGCGAGATCTCGACGGTCGTCTTTTCGTCGGCAATCTCGTCGAGCTTGGCCTACATGGGTGAGGCGACGACCTGCGCCGTCGGTACCAGCCGGACACCGTAACGCTCGTGCATGAGCGTACTGATGTCATTGTGCAGGCTCTCCAACAACTGGTCCCAGAATGCGTCGGGCAGTTCCGGGAACTGCCACGTCGTCGTGGTTGTCGTCGTCGTTGTCGTGTTGCCGATCGTGCTGCTGCTGGAAGTGGAGGTCTGCTTGCGCAGAGTGCCACGCACCGACAGCGAACCGATCGCGAAACGCTTGCCTGAGGAGAAGGGCCGTCCGTAGGAGGCGTTGGGTTTGTTGAGCGAGTAGAACACGGCATCCTTGTCATCTTCGTCACCGAGAGAACCCTTCACCTCGATGCGTTCGATGACATCAACGTCCCCGTTGAGCATCACAGGTACCGTGTCCCACGACTGGGAGATGATCTGACCGGCACCCACAGCAGGTTCGTTGCCCGGGCCGGCGGTAAAGCGTTCGACGAGCAGCCAGTTGTCACCCTTGTTGAAGGTGAAGAACTTGGCATTCGGTGGCGCCGAGTGACGAAAGGCTGCAGCGGGGATCACCAGTCGATCCCGGGCGCTGAAAATGCCCAGGTCGTAGAAGGCGCGTGTGCCGACAGCGTCAGCGAGCAGGGCCACGCGCAGTGGCGTTCCGGCAGAGCCATTGGGGTTGTCGAGTTCCAGCACCAGGTCTTTGGTCATGTCGATCTCGTAGGCGTCGGTTTTGCCGTTGATCGACTTGATTTTGATCGGCGCCGTTGGGGTTACGGTAAAGGCCGCCGTCTGCCCCGTGGACGTCGAAATCTCAAACTTCACCGGGCCCGTCTGCGAATCGTCGAGGATCTTCCCGTAGACGCCGTTCATGGCGTGCGGCACGATCTCGCCGTTGATACGCACCTCGCCGTCGATCTGGAACATGCCGATGCCCTGGCGCTTGAGAAAGTTGATCACCGCCACGTTTGAGCCCGGCTGCCACAGGTCGCCGGAGAACTTCACCTCCGTCGTCGCCGTTTCAGATGGGTAGGTGTTGCGGATGAATCGGGCCGTTGCCGACACCTGGCTCAGGTCGCTGGTGGTACCTGTCAGCAACTTTGCCGTCAGATTGCCCACAACACTGGCTCACCCTGTAAGAGCGATGACTCCAACGAGGACGATGGCGCTCGTCGCCCGTCCCCCTGGTCTGCGGAATCTCATGGTAGGATCTCCCTGTAGAAAGTTGTATCCGGGCACTGGAGCCCGAGAATTGGAATTGCGAAAAACGGACTCGAAATGTCAAGAATCGACAATTTTAGCTCGTGGATTCCGCCTCTGCAAACGGCATCCCACAATGCCACGGGCCCCGATGGCTGTCGCAGGATCCTACGGGTTGGGCGGAGAATCTGGTGGATGCAGAATGAAGAGATCGTTCCTCCGTGCAGATTTGATGCGTTACATTGGCGGCATGAAACCACTGACGCTTATGCTGCTTCTGTTGGCGGCGCAGGCCCATGCGGCGTCAATCCACGGCAGTGTCCGGGATGCGAGCTCCGGCCTGCCGCTGCCAGGTGCCGTCATCGCCATCGTCGATACCACGCTTGGTACGGTGACAGACGCTGAGGGGCACTATACTCTGGCGATGCCGCCGGGCCACTGGGTGGTGGAAGTCAGCTACATGGGCTACGCGCCGTGGGCCACGGCAGCGATGATGGTACCGACCGATTCGGCGCGGACCGTTGACGTGGCTCTGCATCCCAGAGCCATCCCCCTGCGTGAGATGACGATAACACCCGGGCGCTTCGCCATCATGGGCGACGTCAGCGGTGCCCGCCAGACGCTCAGCGAAGCGGAGATCCAGAGCATCCCCCAGTTCGGCGAAGACATTTTCCGCGCCGTGGCGCGCCTTCCGGGTGTCGTCGGCAGCGACTTTTCCGCCCGCTTCACCGTGCGTGGAGGCGAACAGGACGAGGTCCTGGTCCGGGTGGACGGTGTCGAGTTGTTCGATCCCTTCCATCTGAAGGACATCGAAGGGGGTGCACTCAGCATCGTGGACGTCGCCCTCATCGAGGGGGTCGAACTGCTCACCGGCGGCTATCCCGCCGAGTACGGGGACCGCCTCAGCGGTGTCTTCGATGTGCAGACACACACCGGCACCGGGTCGGACGCATGCTGCCCTTGGTCTGAGCATGATGAACGCCCGCGCCCTGGTCGAAGGCGCCACCGAGCGCTCCTCGTGGCTCATCTCGGCGCGCCGCGGGTATCTCGATCTGGTGCTGGGCCTCATGGGTGAGGACGAAGATATCCGTCCCCGGTACGGCGACATCTTCGCCAAGTTCGCCCATCGCCTGAATGATCGTCACCAGCTGCAGGCGTCGTTGCTGCATTCCCGCGACGACTTCGATCTGTCCGAGAACGACGGTGACGACTCGAATACGGGATACTTCAATACCTATGTCTGGTTGACGCTCCAGTCCACCTTGTCGCCAACACTGCTGGCGCGCACGACGCTCACGGGCGGCCGCATCACGCACAACCGTGCAGGCCTCGCCTTTCTTGGCGACACACCCGAGGTCGACTTCAGCGTGCGTGACGAGCGCAGTTTCGACTTCGGCAATCTGCGCCAGGACTGGCGCCTCGAAGGCAGCGAGGCCCACTACCTGAAGTGGGGTTTTGAACTGCGGCGCCAGGACGTGGCCTACGACTACCTGAGTGAGCAGCGTCTCTACTTCCGCGACAACGACGGTGCTGTGCTATCACGCCTCGATACGACGGATGTCGCCCGGGCTCTGCAGCACAACACCGTCGGACTGTATGCAGCGGACCGCATTCGACTCGCGGCACCCATCACCGCCGAATTCGGCCTGCGCTATGATGGAGCCGGTCACACCGGCGACCACCTGCTGAGCCCGCGACTCAACCTCGTCTATCAGTTGGGGCGGCAGACCTGGGTGCGTGGAGGCTGGGGGCGATTCTACCAGACCCAGGGCATCGATCAGCTCGAAGTCGCCGACGGCGAGCGGGCGTTCCACAAAGCCGAGCTTGCGCAACACACCGTGCTGGGATTGGAGCACCTCTTCACCAGCAACGTACACCTGCGCCTGGAGGCGTACCTCAAGGACCTGTCGTCGCTGCGCCCGGAGTACCGCAACTGGCTCCATGAGATCGAGATCTTCCCCGAACTCCAGCAGGATCGGATTCGCCTGGAACTGGCTGGCACGCGCTCGCGTGGTGTCGAGTTCTACCTGAAACGCGAAACAGGCGGTCTCTTCACCTGGTGGGCCAGTTATGCTCTGGCTCAGGTCAGGGATGATGTCAGCACGGTTGCCGCCCATGGCGTCGTGGTGGAACTCGACGACAGAGTCCCCGGCCGCTTCGATCAGCGCCACACCTTCTACTTCGATGCCAACTTCCGTCCCGATCCGCGCTGGCGACTCAACATCGCCTGGCAGTACCGAACGGGTTGGCCGTACACGGACCAGTTCCTGCGCCAGGGGCGCGCGACGGACGGCTCCGTGTTCTACTACAGCCAGACGGGCCCACCCAATGGTGCCAATGCACCCGCCTTTCACCGTCTCGACCTGCGCGTCAACCGCAGTTTCGCCACGTCGAAGGGCAGCGTCCACGCCTTCCTGGAACTGACCAACCTGTACAACCACGGCAACGTGCGCAGTTACGAGTATTTCTTTGAATGTGACCCGGCGGGAACGTCTGCCTGCCACTTCCGCAAGTCACCGGAGTACTGGTTCAAGCTGCTGCCCTCTCTTGGCCTTACCTGGGACTGGGACCTTTGAGGCCTGTACTGGACTCGCGGGCGCTACGCTGATTCCTGGCCGCGCGCCCTCGTCGTCCGCAATAAATCCATACCAAGACAAGGAAAGCCGATGGCTGCCATAGAGGGTCTGAGAAGCTGCTGGGATCGGGTCGGTGGGTTGTTCTACTTCGGCCGCATGCTGGACAAGATTCGCCTGCATGCCGCTGGCCGACTGCCTGCAGAGTACCTGGAGAAAATGGGGGATGGCTTCGACGGTCGCACCGTGCGCTACCTGCACGTCGACTACGGCGCTCTGTGTGATCAGGTCCTGACCGGTGCCTCGGATGAGGCTGCCCTCGCCTGGTGTTACGCAGAGGGGCGCCGTCTGACGGACGAGGAGATCCTGATTTACAACAGCTTCATGAGCAAACGCGGCTGGCGCGATGACGAAACGGATGGCTACATCCCCGCCACGAAGCAGGAATACGGCTTTGCCGACGATGCGCGCATCGTCACCGACTTCGACGTCATCGAAGCCGACGAGGGCCGACCCGTCGATGTCTGGCGCCAGGCCTGGAGCTGAAAAAACAGCCTACCCAATGACCATCGAACCCGTCTTATTGAACGAGGGGTCTGTCCTGCCACACAACGGTCGGAGGGTATGTGCGCGTTCGGCGTGGGGGCATTTCGTCCACAGTGTACACAGGGTGGCTCGTCGTCATCTGTCTCGTGGCTCTCTGGCTGCGGCTGCCGATTCCCGAGCCTCTGTGGCAGCACGTGGACGAACGCGCCTTCCTCCTGCAGCCATTGGGGTTCGTCAGTGGTGATCTGAATCCGCACTTCTTCAACTATCCGACCCTGCAGCTGTACCTGTCGGCAGCCCTGTACCGGGTCTACCACAGGTGAGTCGGTATACACGTTCCGTCACGGTGGCCTCGGTGAGGATGTCTGGGTCGTGTTCTACCGCCCGGTTGCTGTCGGCGACCGCTTGCCACGCAAACTCGAGTCCCACCATGTTGACAATCTGGGGCGCGAGTTGGCTCGTTTCCATCGGGCGTGCAGCCTGGCTACACCGGAACTGCCAGGTTTTTCCAAGACGACCCGCTACGATATCGACGATCTGCTCGTACAACTCGACTCCGACCAGGGTCGTTACGAGTATGGCCTGCACATCGATCTGATCCGCAGCCACTGCGAGCTCTATCTGCTGGGGCTCGACCGCGATGGCTACGATGAACTGCCGGCAACACCCGTCTTTGTCGACTGGAACATCGGCAACTTTTCCGTTTCTGCCGATGGTCGTTTCTACAGCCGTTGGGACTACGATTGGTTCCGCGTCTCTTCCCGTGTCCTCGACTTCTACTTCTTCAGCCGCGTCGTCTCAACGGGGGGCGACCAGACCGTATTCAGCTACATCATCGATCCTTTCCTCGAAGACCGTTTCGTGCAGTTCCTGCGGGCCTATCACGAGGAGTTTCCACTGACCGAAGCGGAAGTGCGCTTTCTGCCCGAGGCCTACAGGTTCTTCATTCTCAACTATGTCGTAAAGTATGGCCAGCACTTCTTCCACAGCATGTACGGTTCGCGGCTGCAGAGGGAGGCGTATGCAACGTACCTGCCGCAGATCGGCCGTCTCGATATCGAGCGCCTGCTGCGCGCTCTCTCCCTTTGAGGGGATCTTCATGTCCACCGAAAGCCGCCGCCCGGAAGTCGTCGTCCAGTCGTTCCGTTCCATTGTCACCGGCTACAAAGCGGTGTTCTTCGACGCCTATGGTGTGCTGAAGAACCATCGTGGCATCATCCCGGGGATCGAAAACACCTTCGCTTTTCTGCGGGACAACGGCATCACCTTCTACATCGTCACCAACGATGCCTCGCGATCGCCGCTGAAGCTGGCATCGGCCTACCTCGACGCAGGATTGAGCGAAATCACCGAGGAGAGGATCATCTCCTCCGGCATGCTCGCCCGCGAATTCCTGCACCGCAAGGTGAAGTCCGGCCTGGTTGCCTATGTCGGCACGCATGTCTCGGCGCATTACGTCGAGACCGCCGGCCTGAAGACGATATCAATTCAGGATCTCGAACCGGAACAGGCCGACGAGGTGAGCGCCCTGGTCTTTCTCGATGATGAAGGGTTCCAATGGGAGCCCGGCCTCAACCACGCCATCAACCTGCTGCGCTCGCGCAACATTCCCGTCATTGTCGCCAACACGGACCACACCTATCCGGTGTCGCGCAACGATGTCTCCGTTGCCGTGGGCGCCCTGGCGGACATGGTGGAACGTGTCGTCGGCAAACGCTTCATCCGTTTCGGCAAGCCCGATCCACAGATGTTCAACTTTGCCCTCGAGCACATCCGCCAGGAGGGTCCGTTGGATAAGGCGGACGTACTCATGGTGGGTGACACTCTGGAGACGGATATCATGGGCGGCAACCACTTCGGCATCGATACCGCTCTGGTCCTGTCGGGCAATACCCGCCGCAGGGATGTGCAGATGCTGATGGATGCCACCGGCATCCTGCCAGACTACGTCTGCGAATCGATTCTCGACTGAGGTCGGCCGATGGCCCGCATACACGCCGCCCGGACCAGATCGACCAACACCAGATCGACCAACACCAGATCGGCCTACACCAGATCGACCTAAACCAGTTCGACCCGCCGACCCGTCGCCGCAGATTCCCGTATCGCTTCGATCACGCGCAGCGTACCGATGGCATTTGCCGCGGTGGCGATTGGCTCGACCCCGTCGAGCACACAATCGTGAAAGTGTTCGATCGCCGGCGCAAAGGGTGGCACGCCCGCCTCGACCAGGACCGACTCTTCCTGCGTTCCCCGACAGACGACGAAGCCATCCTGTTCCTTGGGATGGCAGGGCTGCGGCACGGCGATGTATCCCGACTCGCCGTGGATCACCGCCCGTTGCCCACCCGGTGCATCAAAGCCGGACTGCAGGGCGGCGTGGCGGTCTCCAGAAAAAGTCAGCACCATGGACGAACGCGTGTCGACGCCGTAATTCGGATCCATGCGGCAGGCGGCCTGCACGGCGATGGGTTCTTCGTTGAAGACGAAGCGGCTGTAGGCAATGGGGTAACAGCCTACATCCATGAGATTGCCGCCGCCAAGCTCACGGTTCATGCGGATGTTGTCGGTCGGACGCTGCAGGGGAAACGTGAAGCTCGCCGTCATCTGCACGAGATCACCGATGGCGCCCTTTTCCAGTACCTGACGCAGCTTCAGTGACTTCGGGTGGTAGAGGAAAACGAAGGCTTCGAACAACGTCACGCCGGCGTCCCGACAACTGTCAACCATACGCTGTGCTTCCGCCGAACTGACCCCGAGAGGCTTTTCGCAGAACACGTGTTTGCCTGCCGCCGCCGCCTTCTGCGTCCATTCCGCATGCATGCTGTTGGGCAGCGGGATGTAGACAGCATCGATGGCGTCACTGGCCAGCATCGCCTCATAGCTGCCGAAGGCCTGCCCGGCACCGTGTTTTTTGGCGAATTTCCGGGCCCGCTCCCCGTCGCGGCTGGCGACGGCGGCCAGCGTGCCCCGGCGGGTCTGCCCCAGGGATGGGATGAAAGCCGTCTCGGCAATCTTGGCCGTGCTGAGAATCCCCCAGCGGATGGTGTTGCTCATACGTCGCCTCTGTCTCGCGTCAGGATTTCACTGCTTTGGGTGACAAGTCTACACATTGGCGCACACCGATGACTTGCTTTTCTGTTATACCCATGAATCGACTCTTTCTTGCTGCACTGACGGCTGCCCTGGCCGGTGTCGGCGCCCACGCCGGGGAGGCCCCCGCTGCAGACAGGCTGTCCTGGTTCCGCGAGGCGCGACTGGGGATTTTCATCCATTGGGGGATCTACGCCGTTGACGGCATCGACGAGTCATGGTCCTTCTTCAACGGCTACGTGTCGCACGACGACTACATGGCCCAGCTCGATGGTTTCACCGCCGAACACTACGATCCCGGGGCGTGGGCGAAACTCATCGAACAGAGCGGCGCCCGCTACGCCGTGCTGACGACCAAACACCATGACGGTGTCGCGCTGTGGAACACCCAACAGAACGATCTGAGTACGGCAAAGGCGACACCGGCGCGGCGCGATCTGCTGGAACCCTTCGTCAAGGAGATGCGCAAACGCGATCTGCGCGTGGGTCTGTACTACTCACATCTGGACTGGTCACACCCCGACTACCCCGTATTCACCAGAACTCAGCGGCGCTACGTGGAGGACCCGGAGCGCTGGGACCGGTTCCTGCGCTTCCGTGAGGGGCAACTGCGCGAGCTTGCGACCCGCTTCCGGCCGGATCTGTTCTGGTTTGATGGCGACTGGGAGTTCGATGCCGAACAATGGCAGTCGGCGGCCCTTGTCGACAGTCTGCGATCCTGGCTGCCGCAGGTGATCCTCAATTCACGGATCAATGGTTTCGGTGACTACGCCACACCCGAGCAGGGCCTGCCCATCTCCCCCCCGGAGGGAGCCTGGGAACTGTGCCTGACGATGAACGACTCGTGGGGGTATCAGGAGAACGATCACAACTACAAGACGCCATATCAGATCATCCGCATCTTTGCCGACGTACTGGCCGGTGGTGGCAATCTGCTGCTCGATATCGGACCCCATGCCGACGGCACGATTCCACCAGAGCAGGTCGACATCCTGCAGCAACTCGGCCGCTGGACCCGAGCCCACGCCGAGGCCATCTACGGCACACGCGCCGGCATTCCCGCCGGCCACTTCTACGGCCCCACGACACTGTCGGCAGATGGGCGTATTCTCTACCTGTTCCTGCCACATCGTCCGGACGGACCCGTCGTCGTCAAAGGACTGAAGAACTCCGTGGACCGGATACGCATTGTCGGCAATGGCACCAAGCTGCACAGCCAGATCCTTGGCAAGCAGTACTGGAGCCCCGTGCCCGGCATCCTCTACATCGACGTCCCGGCAGCGGAAACTGACCCGCTGATGACCGTTCTGGCCCTGCAGCTGCATGGGCCGGTAGACCTGCACAGAGAGTAGTCAACCCCAACCACCAACAGGACACAGACATGAAGCTTCTTCGTTATGGCGGCAAAGGACAGGAAAAGCCGGGGCTGCTTGATGACCAGGGCGTATTGCGCGACCTGTCGGCGCACGTCGACGATATCAATGGCCCAAGTCTGGCGGACGATACCCTTGCCAGGCTTGCCGCCCTCGACCCGGCGTCGTTGCCCCGCGTCAGTGGCACACCCCGACTGGGACCACCTGTCGGCAACGTCGGCAAGTTCATCTGCATCGGTCTCAACTACTCCGATCATGCCATTGAAACCGGCAACCCGATCCCGACAGAGCCGATTGTCTTCATGAAGGCGACGAGTGCCATCAACGGCCCCAATGATCCCATCGTCATCCCGCGCCACGGCAAGAAGACGGACTGGGAGGTGGAACTGGGTTTCGTCATCGGCCGCGAGGCACGCTACGTGTCCCAGGCCGATGCCATGAGTCACGTCGCCGGTTACTGCACCGTGCATGATGTGTCGGAACGGCATTTTCAGCTGGAAACCGGGGGCAACTGGACCAAGGGGAAAAGCTGCGACACCTTCGGCCCCTTCGGCCCGTGGCTGGTCACACGTGACGAGGTACCCGATCCGCAGAACCTGTCCCTGTGGCTCGACGTCGATGGTCATCGGTATCAGAACGGCACGACACAGACCATGATCTTCGGTGTCGCCTTCATCGTCCACTACCTGAGTCAGATCATGAGCCTGCAGCCCGGTGATCTCATCGCCACCGGCACGCCTCCAGGTGTTGGTATGGGCCTCAAACCGCAGAAATTCCTCACCGCCGGCCAGCGGGTGCAACTGAGCGTGGAAGGCCTTGGCCAGCAGGATGCCGTCACGGTCGATGCCGCATGAGGAAACCGCCCCTGCGCACACAGCGACTGCTGTTACGGAACGGCCAGTGGCGGGACCACTTCGACTGCGGCATCCTCGTTGCTGAGTGGTGCCAGTCGGCGTGAGGCGGGTTCTTCTTGTCGGCGCCGGCCTTGCCGTACTGCTGTTGCAGGTGCTGGTGGCGGCATACTTCACAGGCTGGACCGCCATGGGCGCCCGGGCTTCGGGGGCGCGTCTGGCACGTATGGAGGCTTCCGAGCACTGGCAGGACGGTCACTTCGTTGATGTCCTGCCACGGGTGGACCCGGCGTTCTTCGCCGCCGCGCGCGCCTGGATGTCAGGGGGCAGCCCGTATAGCGTGCCCGCCGCAACACCCCCGGTTGTGCATCGTGTTGCCGCAGATTTTGCCGAGCCCCCCGCCGGAGGCCTGCGCATCACCTGGTTGGGCCACTCGACGTTGCTCGTGGAAATAGACGGCCGGCGCGTCCTCATCGATCCCGTCTGGGGCAAACGTGCGTCGCCCTTCAACTGGCTTGGACCGGAGCGCTTCTTCCCACCCCCCCTGGATTTCGACGACCTGCCGCCACTGGATGCCATCGTCATCTCCCACGACCACTACGACCACCTCGATTTTCCCACGATCCGGCGCTTCGTCACCAGCGAAGTACCCTTCATCGTGCCCCTGGGGGTTGGTGCGCATCTCGAACACTGGGGGGTGCCGGCGCGGCGCATCACGGAACTGGAGTGGTGGCAGCAGCAGAGCATCGGTGATCTGCGTCTGGTCGCCACGCCGGCACGACACTTCTCCGGTCGCTCCGTGCTCATGCGGGATCGGGACTGCACGCTGTGGGCCGGCTGGGCATTGCTGGGGCGACAACACCGGATCTACTACAGCGGCGACACGGCCATGTTCCCCGGATTCACCGACATCGGCCAGCGTCTGGGCCCGTTTGACGTGACCATGATCGAGTCGGGCGCCTACAATGCCATGTGGGCCGACGTACATCTGGGTCCGGAACAGGCCGTGTTGGCGCACACCATGGTTCGAGGCGGCCTCATGATCCCCGTGCACTGGGGCATGTTCGATCTGGCGCTGCATGGCTGGACGGAGCCCATCGAGCGGGTCCTCGTCGCCGCCCGCCGGCAGGGCGTCGCCGTTGCCACTCCCCTGCCCGGCGGTAGTGTCGTGCCCGGGGCTGTACCGTACCCGACCCACTGGTGGCCGTCGACACCCTGGCAGACGGCAGCCGAAGCGCCGCTGGTCTCGTCACATCTGTCGCCGGTGACGGCTGCTCCCTGACCGTCCCGGCCGGCCAGCGCCCCAAGGCCGACTTTGCTGCCCCACCCTGGCCGCGCCCCACAGCCATTGGCGCTCGCTCGCCTGATTCCCTTCGTTGGTAGGCATTCGTATGGTGCGCCAGACGAGGCACGCGCTGTTCCCCGGCTTTCATACCCCTTGCCCACGCGATCCGCGGAGCCCATCATGCCAAGAAAGACCGTCAGCATCCTGCTGGGTGTCCTCATGCTTGTGTCTTCCCAGGCGGGCGCCCTCGAACGCCCAGGTGTTGAGTTCAAGATCTTCCAGTTTCCCGCAGACATGATCCCCCGTATCGATGGCGATACGGCGGACTGGGCCATGGTACCGGGCGACTACGCCGTCGGCACGGAGCAGATCAAGGACACCGTGCGCGGCACGACGATGGACCGGGGGGATCTCGATGTCTCGGTCCGTGTCGGCTGGGTCAAGGGCATGGACAAGCTCTACTTCCTCTACGAGGCCTACGACGACTACTGGGATTTCGGTCATCCCGGCCTGCACAACGATATCTTCGAGATCGTTCTGGACGCCGATCTTTCGGGTGGACCGCTCATTCCCAGCGCCCTGCCCGAGAGCGACCAGCAGACCATTCAGCCGGGTACCTGGTCGGGGTACACCTTCCAGGGCGTGCAGGCGCAGAACTATCACATCTTTACGCCCGCCGTCGACAAGCACTGGGCCATGATCTGGGGTTGCCAGCCATGGCTCCAGGAACTGCCCTGGTCGAATGCAGCCTACTCCTACGACTTCCAGCCCGGTGAGAGCGGCAGACTCGTCCTCGAATTCTGGGTGACGCCCTTCGACTACGCCCCCTACGAGGGCCCGTCGCGGGCCGTTGTTTCGAAGTTGCTGGAGAATT
>JAQCJA010000090.1 GCA_027593305.1 bacterium | reverse complement strand
ACCGCCTGCTTTGCGGGGATTACATTCTCGTGCAGTAGCTTCAGGTCGGGCAGATCGTACAGCCCCTGGACGCCCTGCAGATCCTGTCCGGGCCAGCCGAACTTGTTGGAGCGCGCACCCGTGGCGATGAGCAGCCTGTCGTAGGCCAGGGTGCCGCCCTTGTGCAGGGCCAACTGCTTGCCCGCCGTATCGATGTCGGTGATCCAATCACGTACCAGATCGATGCGGTTGTCTGCCCAGGTGCTGTCGGGATGAGGCTTGGTCTCCTGGTACGACATATGGCCCATGAAGATGTACATCAGTGCCGGGCGCGAGAAGTGATACTTCGACTCACCTGAGATCATGGTGATCCTGCAGTCGGCGTCGAGCTGCCGCAGTTCGAGAGCAGCTGTGGCCCCGGTGATGCCATTGCCAATGATGACGACGTGCAACGTCACAAGCTCCTGGCGGAGGGTGATGGAACCTGTGGTATCGGTCCCAGGAGGCGGATCTCTCGAGCGCCGGTATTGCCACCCGTTGTTGTCACCGCTTCGACAAACACACGACGGGCGCTGATGGCCGTCTCCAGGTCAAACCCGTACAGCACATCGGGGTCCGGCGTGCTGTACGGCGCGAGGACGGAACTTTCATCGAAGCGCAACTGGATACTGCGCACGATCGACGTGCTATCGGGCATCACGCGGCTGCGGAACTCGATGCGGGTGATCTGCCGCACCTGACCCAGGTCAATATCGAGCCACGCGTTGTCACCGTCGCCATTGGTTGCCCATTCCGTCGACATGAGGCCATCGATGGCGCTGTTTGCCCCCCACGTGGCACCGTTGACGGCGCCGCCAAAGTTGCTGCTTACGGCGACGATGGCGGATCCCTGATCGAGGCTGGCAAAGTTGGTCAGCAGCGGTGCCACGGGGGCATCTTCGGTGACGAACTGCTGAATCGCGGAGCGAAATACTACCCCCTGTTCATCGGTCGCCCGCGCCCGGTAATAGTAACGTGTCGCCGGCAGCAGGTCCTCGAGGGGGACCTGATGATCCAGAGCGTAGAGTTCGGGCCCCATCGTCGGATCCGTGGCAGACCGATCCAGAGCCGCCGCGTCCTGGCCAAACTCGGTCTCGCAGGTCGTGGGGCGACTCGTGCCAAAGCGAATGACGGCCCGCGTGCCCGACACGTCCTCGGCACGCAGATTGATGAAGGCAACATCGCCACCGTCGGCACCGCTGGATTTGTCGTCGTCGCAACCGGGCAGGCTCAGTGTGGCCAGCAGCAATACTGATACGCCAGGGTGGTATCTTGACATTCTGTTCACATGAACTCTCACTCGCGGGGCTGACAACCTGCTGCAAAGACCTGCTGCAAAGATACGTGGATCGGTTCACGGTTACCGTGAATTGTTCACTGTCCCGGCACAGGGCGTGGCCTTAGTTTCCGCCTGCGCAGGAGGTCTGCCTGCGGTGCTCACACCCCGGCGCGTCCACGACCCATGGGGGCCATTGCTCCCGAAAGGTGTCCGCTCATGAAGGCCCACACCACCATCATGCTGCTGTTGCTGGCGACGATCCCCGCATCGGCAGGCGTATTCGATCAGTTCGCCGATATCGGTGAACTGACCGATCATCTGAGCTCCGGCGGGCCACCACGTGATGGCATACCGGCCATGACGAACCCGGAATTCGTCTCTCTGGAGGTCGCTTCCTCCTGGGTGCGCGATACCGATCTTGTTGTTGGTGTCGTGCGCAACGGTGAGGCCAAGGCCTATCCCGAGAACCTGGGATGGTGGCACGAGATCGTGAATGACAGGATCGGCGGCGAGTTTATCACCGTGACGTTGTGTCCGCTGACGGGAACACCCCAGGTGTTCCATGCGACCGCCGACAACGGGTCGCAGATCGAATTCGGCGTGTCCGGTCTGCTCATCAACAGCAATCTGGTGATGTATGACAGGCGCGACAATGAGACGCTGTACCCACAGATGGTCTACACCGGCATCAATGGTCGGTTCAAGGGCGAACAACTCGAGTTGCTGCCGGCGATCGAGACGACTTTTGCCATGTGGAAGAAGATGTATCCCGAGTCGCAGGTGGCGCAGTTCGGCACGGGTCTGGAACGCTACTCACAGCAGCAGAGCCGCAAGTACCAGAGCGCCGACCGTTTTGCGTCGTATCCATATGGCGACTACCGCACCAACGATGGGTACTTCATTGCACCGGTGACGACGGGCCGTCCGGATCTGTCCACGTACTTCGCCAAGGAGGTCATCACCGGAATCTGTCTTGGTGACGAGTTGCGCGCCTATCCCTTTGCCGACATGGCCCCCGCCGCCGTCATCAACGACACCCTCGGTGGCCATGAGTTGCTCGTCCTCTTCGATCTGGAGTCGCGCACGTCGATTCCGTACAGCCGCGTCGTTGACGGGCAGTCGCTCACCTTCTACCAGGTGCAGGCCGAGGGTGATCTACCTGTCGAATTCCGCGACGTGGAGACAGGCAGCCGATGGGACATGCTTGGTGTGGCCGTGGACGGAGCACTGGCGGGGTCGCGCCTGGAACAATTGCCGTCATACAACTCCATGTGGTTCGCCTGGAGCACATACTGGCCCGAGTCGACCATCTGGGAGACAGGTGACGGTATCATCGAGGCGCCGCCGCCCATCACGGCCGTGCTGGAACCGGCGACAGCCACCGTGCCCGTCGGTTTCGACCTGGCGCAGAACCACCCGAATCCATTCAACCCGGATACCCGCATCCACTTCACGCTCCCTGTGGGCGGGCAGATGACGCTGCAGATCTTCAATGCTGCGGGCCAACGGGTTCGCTCCCTGGCGGATGGGGCGCATCGCGCCGGAGTCTACGATGTGACCTGGGACGGCACGGACGGCTCCGGTCGCCGCGTCGCCAGCGGCACGTATCTCTATCGACTGGAGATGCCGGGTGTCGGCTTCCGCCAGAGCCGGAGCATGACCCTCGCCCAGTAGGCCATCCTGCATGCACATCGGCGTGACGGGGCGCTTACCTTTCGAGGCGGGCGCCCCTTTCGTATTTTGACAGCCCGCACCAACATGAGAAAAAACAGTGAAACCGACAGGATCATCATTGTGACACGCTCAATGCGGGTGGTTGCCCGCCTGCTGGTCCTTCTTCTCGTGTCGTCGGGACTGCCGGCCCCCGTCGGGGGACAGGCTCAGGAAGGCACCGTTGGCCAGCTCAAGGAACTGCAGGAGCTGCGCAAGGAAGTGGATCGCAAGAAGGCGGAGCTGCGCCGCGAGTTGCGTCTGCTACGAGACGTTCTTGGCGAGGAGCCACAGGACGAACTGATGGAGTTGGTGGGCGGCTCCATTGGTGGCATGTCGGGTGATGAACTGGCGGCCGAGCTGCGTATCCTGCGGGAGGAGATCGACCGCCTGCGGCAGGCGATGGCACGCGAACAGCTGACGGCAGAGGATGAGAAATTCGATGTTCGGGGCAACACCAGAACCCGACTCGAGTGGGGTGACACGGACTTCATGGCCGGTGATGGTGATGTCCGCCAGCTGTTGCGCACACAGGTACGCTTCACGGGCAACCCCAGGCATGACACCCGGGTCGTCGTCGAGATTCAGGACAGCCGGTTGTGGGGTTCCGAGTTCAATTCCTTTGATGCCAGCGGTGATCAAGTCGACTTCCATCTGGCCTTTGCCGAGTTGCAGGAGGTGTTCGGCAAGCCTGTACGTCTGAGTCTGGGGCGACAGGAACTGGTGTACGGCAGTGAGCGCCTCATGGGACGGGGCGACTGGGGCAACACACCGCGGGCGTACGACGCGTTGATATTGCGCCTGGGTGAATCGAACTGGGTTGATGGGTTCACGACCAAGCTCGAAGAGAAGGGCGTAAAGGACCGCAACCTCTTCGGGCTGTGGGGCCAGCTGAGTCTCGCTGAGGGTCACGACGTGGGACCGTACCTGCTGGTAGAGCAGGACAAGAACGGTGGCAGCGAGCGCCTGCTGCGACTGACAGGGGGCACACGATTCACCGGTGCCAAGACCGGCAAGACGGGCCATCTCTTCGGTTATGATCTGGAGGGTGCCCTGCAGACGGGTGAAGTCGGTTTCGAGGATGTCTTCGCCTGGATGGGAACCGCCACCCTCCGCTACCACGGTCCCTCCTGGACGCAGCCTGAAATCCGCTTGGGTTTCGATATTTACTCCGGGGATGCCGATGCCGCAGATGGCGACCAGAAAGCCTTCGACAATCTCTTCGCTGCGCGACATGCATTCCTCGGTCAGATGGATCTGTTCAGAGCCCTTCCTGCGGACAGCAACAATGGTGGTCTGATGGACATGCGCATCGCCGGTGAAATGTCGGCATCGGAGACGGTTCGTGTGGGCCTGCACGTGCACAACTTTGTTCTCGTGGAGGACACGATCGGTGACAAGGCGCTCGGTCAGGAGGCCGACGCCGTGGTTACCTTCGCCTACAATGAGGTCACCGAGTACCACTGGGGTGGATCGATCTTCGTGCCGGGGGATGGCATGAAGCTGCGCAGCGGCGGCGAGGACCCGGCCTTCAAGACCTGGATGCAACTGCTCGTCCGCTTCTGAACTCAGCTCTGAGAGATCACACATGGCGGCACAAAAAGGGGGCCAACGTCGGACGAAAAAGCTGGTCACCAGCACGGTGCAGCCCGACATCTCTGTGGCCCCGCCACAGGCTGAAACAGGGTCACCTGCCGTCCATGCGCCGCGGCCCAGCGATACAGAAAAGACAACCGAGGCTGTGGCGGCCCCGCCCGACGAGGGAGCCCGAATCCTTGTTGACGGGCAGCAGGCCTGGGCGACGGTGGAGGTGTCGGAAGACCGTCTGCAGATCACTCTCACGGCGCTGGCGCTGGAAGGTCTTGTCATCACCGCCACGGAACTGGCCCGTTGCGTGGGCCAGGCATTCGGACTCCAGGGACGTTTCGATGGCAAGGCCCTGCGCCAGGTGATCAAACAGGCAGAGACCGGCGTGGCACGGTCCCCGGTTCTCATCGGGCGCGGGACTCCCGCTGAACCCGGAACAGATGGTCGCGTCGAACTGGTCTGTGTAAAAAGGGGGTCGGCGGAGGCCCTGGCACAGGCTCTGAGAACCGACTACGCGCAATCGCTGGCGTCTGCCACCGTCGAGGAGGTGCTGGCGGCGGCGGTCTCGGGTATTGCCGTCATACCGGGGCAGGTGATCGCCCGTCTGCTTCCGGAAACGGACGGAACGCCGGGCAAGGATATCTACGGCAAGCCTCTGTCCATGCCAGGACAGGCGGCAGTTCTTGAGGCAGGGAAACATACCCGTCTCGAAGGCGATCAACTCGTGGCTGAGATCTACGGCTACCTGCGTCGTTCCGGCGAGTCCTTCGATATCGTGCCTCCTGTATGGATCAACATGGAGGCGACCGAAGCCTACCTCATCCATTTTCCCGAATTGCTGCGCAATAAGTTGTACAAGCCCGAATGGATGATGGCGACCCTGGCGGCGGCAGGCGTCACCCACGGGATCGACGAAGCCGGCATCGCAGACCTGTGCGCCAACTGGCCTGCTGCCAGCGATGCCGGAGCGGCCTTTGTGGCAGCGGGAGCCACGGCAAAAGATGGCAACGATACGCACATCGACTTTGACCGGAATCCAGCCAAACGAGCCGGTGCGGTCCGGGCCGACGGCAGCATCGACTATCGCGAGCGCAATGCTGCCACCGGCATTGCGTCAGGGCAACGCATCGGCAAACTCGAACCAGCGGCGCAGGGCACACCTGGCACCACCGTTCTCGGCAAGCAGCTGCCGGCAAAAGATGGCAAGGACAAGAAGATTGTTGCCGGCGCCCATGTGACCGCCAGGGATGAGGACGGGGGCACTGTATTCTACAGCGACATCGATGGAACTCTACGTATCAAAGGTGACACGATCGAGGTGGAAGAGACCTTCACAGTGAGTGGCGATGTCGATTTCGAGACCGGCAACATCGATGTCCCGATGAATGTCGAAATCGGCGGCTCGGTGAAGTCAGAATTCGAGGTCAAGTCCGGAGGCACGGTCACGATAGGTGGTGTCCTGGAACCGGGCTGTAAGGTGACGGCGGCAGGGGATGTCATTATCGCCAATGGCGTTTTTGGCGACACGACCCAAGTTACGGCAGCCGGAGACGTGGAAACCAAGCTGATTCAGAACAGCACGGTGACTCTCGGCGGCGATCTGACGGTGGGGTCCTACATCTACAACGCCGTTGTGCGTGCCGGTGGTACGATCACCGTCGAAGAGGGTGGCAGTGAGCGCGCCGGGTCGATTATTGGTGGCGAGGTCATCGCCGGCCGACAGGTGACGGCCAAGATCATCGGCTCGAAGGAGACGGCGCGGACCCTCGTCGGTATCGGCTCGACGCCGCAACAACAGCAGACGTTGTCTGCTGCCGAAGGCACCCTGGCTTCGAGTCATCACGAGATCGCGCGACTTATGGACGTTCTCAAGATGGGTGGCACGACGCCGAAAGATTTGAAGGCCCGTCAGCAACGTTGCCGCACGGACGAGGAACGCAAGCAGGTGGACGCGCAGGTCGCCCAGATCGAAGGTGCGCAGCGCGACAAGGTCGAGGCACAGGCGACGAAAACGAAGATGGAGACAGAGATCCAGGCCGCCATCGCCAAGGGGACGGTCCGCGCCGGCACGATCTTCAGCGACGTTTATCTGGATTTCGGCGGTCAGGTGAGCCGCGTCGACAAGACGGTGATGGAAGCCGAATTCTACCTGGCGGATGAGGGCATGCGCTGGCGGCCCACCTGACCCACCGGGTCAGGTGGATGCCGGTCCCGACAGGCTCTTCTGCAGGTCCTGCGCCCGCTTGCTGACCGAGGGGCCCAGGTGCCGTGCCAGTTCGATCAGGTCCGTCGCTGACATATCCAGATGCTTGCACAGATCCTGGGGCATGAAGCTCTCCATGAATCCCATGGCGGCCTCGTCGATCACCGTCTCGTCCCGCGCACGAACGAGGCGCAACATCGGATAGGGCGCATCCGTCGGATACGGTTGGAAGCCGCCGACGACGACGTCGGCGAGTGCGATGAGGGATGTCAGAGGATCCTTCGTGTCAGGCGTGTGATGGGTCTCGATGACGCTGGTGATCCGATCGCCGAGGCGCCAGCTTTCAGCCAGGATGCCGCCAACGGCTGTGTGATTGGCGCCTCCGGCGATCATCTCTTCCGCCTGACACATGGGTATGTTCCAATCGTTGCGTTCCAGTTCGGCGCGCACTGCCTGGTTCAGGCCCGGATAACTGTGCACCAGTGCCACCTTGCCGATGTCGTGCATCATGCCGCCGGTGAAGGGCCCGACCCTTGCATCCTGAGGCAGTCTCGTGGGCAACTGTAATCGTTCCGGCGCCGCCACGGCCGCGTCGCTCAGGCCAAAGAGCTCGTGATCCTGCCGTTGTTCCTTGGAGCGTTGGCTCGGTTCGAGGGGCAACGAGAAAAGCCGCGCAGTCAGGGCGACACAGACACTATGCAGCCAGAAATCCTCCATGCTGAACTCGTCCTGCTGAATCACCTGGAAGGCTCGCTGTACCGCCTCGGAGACGACGAGTTCCTTCACGGTATTCTTGCCGAGAAGGATCACCGCCTTGCCTGCCTGTTCAATTTCCCCGCGGAAACCGTACACCGGTGAGTGCGCGCGGCGCACGACCTGTGCACTGCTGAGCGGGTCGGCCTCGATCACTGAGATCCACTTCTGTATATCGCTCTCCGGATCCCGGGCCAACTCGGCGATATCGTGGAAGACATTGGGCATGACCGGCAGCGTCACCGAAGACAGAATATCGGTGCGCAGGCGCCGGTTGATCTCTGCCGGTGAGGGCAGTTGCGCCGGGCGTTTCGCCCCACCGGGTGCCAGGGCGTGTTCCAGCACCAGTTGCTGCATGGAATCGGTGTCGAGATGGCTGTGCTCAAGGAGGGTCACGCTCATGCGATCCAGACCCTGGCGGACCTTATCGGGGATTTCCTCCCTGCGCCCGCAGGTAACGAAGAGACTGACATCGTACGCCTTGTTGACTGCCGCCAGTCGTGCCAGCGTCAGGGCGCCCGGCATTCTTGCATTCAGAACCATGGCCTTGACTCGCCTGCCGAGGCTGCGCAACCTGCGGCCGAGCTCTGTGGAATCGTCGTACACCGTGACACCCACAAGCCGAGGATCCGCATCGCCGTTGATGCGGGAGACGGCGGCGACCGTCTGGTCCAGAAAATGGAGTGTCCCACGATTCTCCAGGCGCGCGAGATCATGCGGACGGATCGCCCGTTCGCCGATGAGAAGCAGTGGATACTGGTCCACGCCGCGCATGGGATCGAGAGCATTGGCGACGTTTTCAATCTGCCGCCGCGAATGTCGCTGCAGAACGTTGGTGATCTGCTCGCGCAACTGCGCCGGGGCGAAGGGTTTGGCGACATACCCATCGACACCGGCCTCCATGGCGATGACGACGTCGCTGCGTGAGGCCCTGGAGGTGAACATGATGATGGGCAGAGACTTGTTGCGCGACTGGGCCCGCACGGTGCGGACCAGTTCCAGGCCATTCATAACCGGCATCGACCAGTTGGTTAACAGCAGATCGACATTCACCGTCTCCAGATGCTCGAGGGCATCCCTGCCGTTGGCGGCGGTGACGATGTTCTCAAACCCCATGGCAATCAGCATGGAGCCCACGATCTTGCGCATGCCATCTGTGTCTTCGACAAGCAGAACTCGCATCGACGATCCGTGGGATTTGTTGGGCATGGGCATGGCAATCAGCAGCGAAACACGAAACTACAGTGTTTCATCATGCTTGGCACGGAGTCCTGCAGCCAGGAAGAGTCTCCGTTGACAGTGTCCGATATCCCGGATACTTTCGTGACTGACCGGTCAGTACCGGTTTTATTTGCTCCGTTCCCCTTCTCCCCCGACCTGAATGATCCCAGCTGCTCCTGATGCGGCCATGACCCCGGCGCAACGCGTTCGGCGGCAAGCGATCCTGCGCGCCGCTGAACAACTGTTCGCTGAGGGCCGCTTTGATGCGGTTCTGATGGAAGACGTGGCCCGCCAGGCGGGGGTCGGCAAAGGGACGCTC
This sequence comes from bacterium, assembly GCA_027593305.1. Classification (GTDB taxonomy): domain Bacteria; phylum Latescibacterota; class UBA2968; order UBA8231; family UBA8231; genus UBA8231. The sequence continues at coordinate 3,371 of JAQCJA010000090.1, read as the reverse complement.
TACCGATACTTCCAGGACAAGGAGAGTCTGTATTTTGCCGTGATCTTCGCAGGCTTTGGAGCGCTGCAGGAACAGATGTCGCGCGAAGGTGCCGAAGTCGATTCCGTGGGTCGCCTGGAGAAAACCGTCCGGGCCCTGGTCCATTTCTTCGGCCGCAACCGGTTCATGTTCCGGCAAATGGGGCGTGATGCTGGCGCGAGTTCAAACCGGCGGGAATTCTGCCGGCAATGGCAACACCACCGCAGCGCCCTGCTCGAGACCATCGCCGGCGCTGCGCAGAGTTTCGACACAGACAGCCCACGAAGCGCCACATCTACGCACCGATGCGCAGATCCTGCTCGGCATGATCCGCGCCTGCATGCGCTTCGATGAGCCGCGACTGCCCCCTGACCAGATCGTCGACGAGGTGGTGCACGTTTTTTTGCATGGCGTCGCCCGACCCACACCAAAACCAGCAACGTGATGAGCGAACCAGCGATGAGTGGAACCAGGAGAATACACGTGAAGGGTTGGAGCATGACGGCCATGGCGGCGCTGGCAGGCCTGCTGCTGGCCTGCGGTGCAGAAGAAGGTGCCAAAGGAGCGGTTGCCGGGCGCGGCCCCCAGGGGGCTGCAGGGGGGCGCGCCGAAGCCGCTCTTCCGGTGAAAACTGAGACGGTCACACGGGGTGAGATCACACGTTACGTCGAGACACATGCGCGCCTCGAGGCCGAGCGCTGGGTCGAGGTCGTGTCGCGGGCTCAGGGCCTCGTGCAGCGACTGGCGGCCGAGGAGGGTGATCGGGTGCAGGCGGGAGCCATCCTCGTGCAACTGGAGAAAGAGGAGCTGCAACTGCAGGTGGAGCAGGCAAAGGTCGCTCTCGATCAAGCCACATCCGCTTTTGCCCGCACGAAGACACTGTATGACCGGCAACTGGTAAGCCAGGAGGAATTCGAGCGCGCGCGCAACCTGCACGAAAATGCGGCAGTGGCGCTGCGCGAAGGTCAACTCCGTCTCAGTTATGCCGACATTCGCGCACCCCTGGGCGGTGTTGTCATGCGCCGCAGTGTAGAGCGCGGCGATCTGGTGCGCAGCAACGACGTGGTCTTTGTCGTCGCCGATCTCGAGCCTCTGCAGGCCCGGATCCGTGTGCCCGAGAAACGCATGTCACAGGTGCGGCCCGGCCAGGCGGCGCGGATCACGGTCGACTCGGCGCCGGGCCGTGTGTTTGCGGCGATGGTGCGTATGATCAGCCCCGGCGTGGATCCGGCGAGCGGCACGGTCAAGGTGACTCTTGATGTGGACCCCGACGACGCTCTGCGGCCGGGCATGTTCGCTACGGTGCGGATCGTCACCGACAGACAGAGCGACGCCCTGATTGTCCCGAAGAAAGCTCTGGTTCTCGAAACCGATGAGGACGACGTGTTCGCCGTGCGTGATGGCAAGGCAGAACGCGTCCGTGTCGAACTCGGGTATACCGACGGCGATCGCGTGCAGATCCTTGCCGGCCTCGACGAGGGGGATCAGGTGATCACCGTCGGCCACGAGGGGCTCAAGGACAATGCTGCCGTGCGCCTCGTCGGTGCCGAGGCTCCGGTGGTGGCCGCCGCAGAAGATGGCAGCGGATCCCACGGCGGCGGCGAGTAGCCTCGTGAAGCTCGTCGACTTTTCCATCTCCCGCCGGGTGACGGTGGCCATGATCATGGTCGCCATCAGCGCCTTCGGCATGGTGGGCTTCTCACGCCTGTCCGTGAACCTGTTGCCGGATATCACGTATCCGACCATCACCATCCGCACCGACTATCCCGGGACAGCTCCTGCTGAGGTGGAACGCCTCATATCGGAGCCCATTGAGGGGCTCGTTGGTGTTGTCAGCAACGTCGTGCGTGTCAGTTCTGTGTCCCGACCGGGCATGAGTGACGTCATCGTTGAGTTCGGTTGGGGCACCGACATGGATTTCGCGTCTCTTGATGTGCGCGAGAAACTCGATCTGGTCGAACTGCCCCAGGACGCGGGCAAACCGATCCTGCTGCGTTTCGATCCGTCCCTGGATCCGATCCTGCGGATCGCCCTCTACGGCGGCAACAGCCTGATGGAACTGCGCCGTGTCGCCGAAGATCGCATCCGCCTCGACTTCGAGAGCCTCGAGGGCGTGGCCGCCGTGCGCGTCGAGGGGGGCTTCGAGGAAGAGATCCATGTCGAAGTCGAAACCCAGCGCCTGACCTCACTCGGGATCCCCATCAGCCAGGTGACGCAACGGCTGGCAGCGGAGAACGTGAACCTTACAGGCGGACTGCTGAAAGATGGCGAGGCGGAGTTCCTCGTGCGCACGCTGAACGAGTTCACCAGCATCCAGGACATGGAAGATATCGTCATCGCCCAGGTGGGTGGTGCGGCTGTGAAGCTTGCCGATGTGGGCCGAGTCGTTCAGGGCCATGTCGAGCGTGACGTAGTGACCCGCATCAATGGCCGCGAAGGTGTCGAGATCGCCGTCTTCAAGGAGGGGGACGCCAATACCGTCAGTGTGTCGGCCACCGTTCGTGAACGCCTGGATGAGTTCCAGAGCCGCTTTGGCGACCTGCTCGGCGATGCCGAGGTGGAGATCGTCGTCGACCAGGCAACATTCATCCAGCAATCGGTCAATGAGGTTCTGACAACGGCGCTCATCGGCGGCATTCTGGCGATCATCATCCTGTTTCTGTTTCTGCGCGACATCCGCAGCACCGTCATCATCGGCCTGGCCATTCCCATCTCGGTGGTGGCCACCTTCTTCCTCATGTTCACCACGGATGTCAGTCTCAACATCATGTCCCTGGGCGGACTGGCCCTGGGCATCGGCATGCTCGTGGACAGCTCCATCGTTGTTCTGGAGAACGTGCAGCGGTATCGAGACGCCGGGGATGATCCCCTGACGGCAGCACGCAAGGGTACGAGCGAGGTTGCCAGCGCGGTCATTGGCGGCACAATGACAACAGTCTGTGTGTTTGTGCCCATCGTCTTCGTCGAGGGGGTCGCCGGACAACTGTTTCGTGATCAGGCCCTCACGGTGACGTACTCACTGGTGGCGTCGCTGGTGGTGGCGCTGATGCTGATCCCCATGCTGGCGTCGTTGTCGCTGCGGCCCCTGAGCGACGATGAAGCGGCCCGACCCGAGGGCGTCGCCGTGCGTGGCCCGGCCCTGTTGCTGCGCCTGCTGCGGACCGGTTTCCACGGCATCGGCCGTGTTCTGTCCCTGCTGTTGTGGCCGCTGTACTGGCTGTTTGATGCCATCTTCGGCACGACAGTATCGCTGTATCCGCGCGTGCTGAACTGGTGTCTGGGCAACAGGATGTTGTCACTGGCCGGATTCGCTGCTCTGTCCGTGGTGGTGCTGCTGCAGGCACGGACTCTTG
>JAQCJA010000089.1 GCA_027593305.1 bacterium | reverse complement strand
CGACGGTCCAGACCGAGTGGCCCCCCGGTGTTCGGGTTGATATCGAAGCGGGGGAAATTGCTGCTGGAGATATCGAGACGGATTCTGTGGCCCCGTCCAAAGCGGTTGGACGTGGGATACAGGACGATGTCGAAGGGTGTGATGTCGCCAGTGTTGAGCATGGAGGGCACATCCCGGGAATCGCGATAACGTGCCCGGATGATGCTGTCGGAGATGTTCTGCGAGAAACCGTCCGGGTAGTCGCCGTTGGCAGGATGCACGTCGATCAATTTCGCGGTGAAATCCGTGCGGTTGCCGATGAAGCGGCCCAGAGTCGGACGGTGATCGGCCCTGTGACTTCGATGGCCTCTTCCAGTTCAGCCGTCTGGAAGACGAGCACATCGCTGCGCGCCGAGACGGGAAGCGTATCCCGGCAGCCATAGAAGCGTTGATCGCCGCGCTGGTCGAAGGCCCCGGGGGGCATGATGTCGTTCGCCGCAGAAACACTACCGCCCATGGTCGGCACGGGATCGCGCGGGTCGTAGGTATAAAGTGTTGGCTCGGAAGGTCCGGGTTCTGTCGTGCTCAGAGTGCCGTCGGCGTGCACGAAGTACGGCGTGTACTGCGTACCGGGAAGGGGCCACTCATCTGCCTCGTGCCAGTCGCCACCGTGCGCCAGCTTGCCATTGCGATCCTTGCAGCTCGTGCCGCCCCCCATGGTGAAGAGGCGAACCGGCTTCTCGCCATCGACACCGTTGTGGATCCCTTTGAGCCACCGGTCGAACCAGCGCAGACGGTAGCCGTTGTAGTCGTCCAGCACCGTGTCGGAGCCGAAATCGACGTCGCCGGAGAAGGACTCGCTCCAGCCGCCGTGCGTCCACGGACCCATGAGCAGGCGCTGGCTTGTGTTCAATTGACAGATAGTGCTGCCTCGGTATGATCTCTTCGTTGGCCAGCTATCGAGAAGGATTCGGTGCGGTAATCGGCTGGCCCGTACTGAATCCGACGGGGGCCCCTCCCGCTACCGGGTGGGGCCCTTTGTCCCGCGAGGGCATACCTTCCAAGGCTATGAAAGACATAAGACGCACAAACCAGACAAACCTCTGCACCGGCCTGCTGCTGCTGCTATCCGTCATGGCCGTCGACGCCGCCACCCTCAGCGGCTACGTGCGCGACGCAGGCAGCGGCGAGCCGATATTCCAGGCGGTGGTTGTGCTGCCCGGGCTGCGTCTCGGTGCTGTCAGCAATGAGCGTGGCTACTTCGCCGTTCGCGGTGTGCCTGCAGGAAGGCATGAAGTCGCGACCAGTCTGATCGGCCACGAAACCTACAGAGACTCCGTCACATTTGGACTCGATGAGGACGTGCGGCTGGATGTTCGACTGGCAGTTGAGGCCATCGAACTGGCGGAAACGGTCATCATAGCCGGCCCCCAGACGCAGGCCGAACGGGAACGAACGATCCAGTCGGCCTACGTTGCCTTGCCGGCCATCCAGTTGCAGCAGCTGCCCGCGGTCGGTGAATCCGATCTGCTGCGGTCCCTGCAGTTGCTGCCCGGTATACAGTCCGCATCCGACATATCCAGTGGTCTGTATGTACGCGGAGGCGGCCCGGATCAGACCCAGATCCTGCTGGATGATGTGCCGCTGTATAACCCGTCACACGCCTTCGGCTTCTTCTCGACTTTCCAGCCCGATGCGGTTCGGGATGTCCAGTTGTACAAAGGCGCATATCCGGCCAACTATGGCGGCAACCTGGGTGCAATCCTGGATGTCAGCCAACGCGAGGGAGCTCGCGACAGCATTCGGACCACGGGTGGCGTAAGCCTGCTGGCGGCAAGAGTCCTGCTGGAGGGGCCCTCCGGTGAGGGTGCGTGGATGATTGCCGGTCGCCGGACCTACCTCGATCCCATCCTCTCGGCGCTGCGCTCCAGTGGAACCGATGTGCCCGACTACTACTTCTACGATCTCAACGCCAAACTGACCCGGCCCCTGTCTGCTCGGGACAACCTGGCGATCAGCACCTACTACGGCCGGGATGATCTGGATTTCGATCTCGGTGAAGCGGGCACATTCTTTGGGGTCCGCTGGGGCAACCGTGCCGGCAGCATACGTTGGACGCACCTGTTCACGCCGGCCCTGTTCAGCGAACTGACGTTGTTCACTTCGCAGTATGAGAGTACGACGTCCGCCAGCTTCTTTGAGACCCCCGTGCAATTTGCCAATCGAATCGAAGACGTGACCCTGCGCGGGGATCTCGAGTTCTTCGCCAACAGCAGCAACACCCTCACCGGTGGCTTCCGTGTGACGCGCTTCACCGTCCGCTTTGACGAGTCCTTCAATCAGCAGCAACAGCTCTCACTGGATCTGTCTCCCCGACTGTTCGAGGCCTATGTCCAGGATGATACCCGTCTGCCGACGGGCACTCATGTGCGTTTCGGCATTCGGGCGGCGCGGTTCTCGGAAGGCGCGCGAACGGCCTGGATGCCACGCATCTCGATCAGTCAGCCGCTGACGGCACACCTGCGCTGGAAGGGGGGAGCAGGCAGCTACCGCCAGTACATGCAGTTGATCTCGACGGAAGGATTCAGCGGCGCCGACTACTGGGTTCCCATTGACGCAACCGTCGACGAGGGCAGATCGCGGCAATTCACGACAGGTCTGGAGTGGGAGCCGAACCGCAAGTACAAACTCACCGCCGAGACCTACTACACAGATCTTTCCGGGCTTGTCCTGCTCGATAACAACCGGTCGGTCGACAGTCGCGCCTCGACATCTCAGGACATATTCATCGCTGACGGCACCGGTCACGCTGTCGGACTCGAACTGTTCCTGGAGAAACGGACCGGTCGAATTCGTGGCTGGATTGGTTATACCCTCGGGCGCACGCGCAGATCCTTCAACGATGTCGACGACGGCCGCAGCTTCTCACCCAAATACGATCGCAGGCACGATCTGTCCGTTGTCGGCACCTACCGCCTGGGGGATTGGCGCTTCGGCTCCAGTGTCGTCTACGCCACGGGTCAGGCCTATAAGCCGGCATCGGCACGTTATACCCTGCGCGACCCGGCGACGGGGGTCCCGCAGGATCGCGTTCTCGCCGCGCCGCGCAATTCGGCCCGTCTCCTGCCCTATCACCGGCTCGATGTCAGTGCCCGACGACACGTGAAGCTTTTCGGCTCGGAGGCTCAGGTATATCTGCAGATCTTCAATGTCTACAGCCGCCGCAATGAGTGGTTCGTCCAGTACGACACGGACGCGCCTGAGACCGAACCGACGGTCGTACTGCAGTTGCCCGTGATCCCCACCATCGGCCTGGAGTTCTCCTTCTGATGCTGACCTTCGCCCGTTGCCTGACGTCGGTTCTTGCCTGTGGCCTGCTCGCCTGCAGCGCCGAGCGCAAGCCTGGCGAACTCTTCGGCTCCGCCGAGTCGGATGTGCTCGTTATCGACGCCCAACTGCTGGTGGGCCAGCCCATGCCGGCGATCTTCCTGCGCCGCACAGCCGATCCACGTGAGAGTTATGATCTGCGCATGCAGGGCGTCATCGACGCCGATATCACGATCCGTTCTGCGGACGGCCTCACCCGCTACACTGCGGATCCGGATTCCGCCGGCCGCTACCTGCCCGGTGGGACCGCGCCTGTCGTGGTGCCTCTGACCGAGTATGAGCTGGTGGCCACCGTCGGCCAGGAACGCCTGTCGGCCCGCACGCGCACACCCGGGCCCCTGCGGATCCGCGAGGTCGTCGTGCTGGACGAACAGAGCCTGCAGGTGCGGCGCAAGCTTGTGCTGTTCGCCGAATCGGCTGACGCCTTTGCGGCAGCAGCCAACCAGGTGGTGTATCTCGATGGGTTGCTGGAGACGAGGCTCGACACGGCCGCCGGTGCGGCGGGGTATCAACTGTCGCTGGCCAGCCTGGACCTGGCGTCTGACTTCGTCATCGACGCGGATTTTCTCGAGCAGGATGACTACGACGACTTCGAGCGTCAAGGCTCGTCGCCTGTCATCGATGGCGCCGAGGGTAACGTACGCGTGCCCTGGTTCGCCGTTGCCTTTGCCGGTCGCCACATCTGGCGCACGTATGCTCTGGACCAGAATTGGTACGACTTCGCGCGCACCGATCCGGAGACGGGCGGCGGCGGCTTCGGACAACTGGCAGGGGACGCGTTTCAGCGACCCCACTTTGCCGTGCAGGGCGGCATCGGCCTGTTCGGTTCTGCTGCGGTCGACTCCGTTGGCTTTGTTGTGCTGCCAGCTCCCGGTAACCAGGACTAGGCTACGCCGCCGAAAAGGCCTTCCAGCACTGCCACCCGGTGGGCGAAGATCTGCCGCACCTGCCGACGGACGAACAATGCATGGGCCAGCCGGCCAAGGGGTCCCAGTGGCATGGCATAGTGCAGGATGTCCGTCATTTCCACGCCGCCATCGATCGCTCTGAAACGGTGTTCGTGGAACCACATGCGATACGGTCCGGCCCGTTGCTCATCAACAAAACGGAAGGGTGCTTCGACGCTCTTGATCTCCGTCCACCAGGTCACGGGCAGGCCCGGTGGCACGCGCAGCCTGTAGCCGATCATCAGCCCCGTGTACACGGCATCCGGCAGATCGGTAAAGATGCGAAAATGAAGGTCTTTGGGGGTGATCCGCTCCAGGTTCCTGGGATTGGAGAAGAACGCCCAGGCCTCGTCCAGACCCAGCGCCAGCTTCTGCTGCCGTTCCAGTCGGTAGATCTTCATGGGCGGATCCTCATGGGCGAATCTCCTTGTAGGCAGCGAGGGCGGCGATTCGCGCCTCGGCATGATCAACCATCGGCTCCGGGTAACGGCGACCGGGCAACGACACCCGCCATGGTCTGTGCGCATCCCTTCCCGTCAGTTGTCGAAGAGCGGGAACCCAGCGACGAACATAATCGGCATTCGGATCGAATTTCTCGCCCTGCGTCACCGGGTTGAAGACGCGGAAGTAGGGCGCCGCGTCAGCGCCGCAACCGGCGACCCACTGCCAACCCAGCGTATTGTTTGCCAGATCGGCGTCGACCAGCGTGTCCCAGAACCAGCGCGCGCCGTGCTGCCAACAGATCATGAGGTCCTTGACGAGGAACGAGGCGGCAATCATGCGCACACGATTGTGCATCCATCCCGTATGCCACAGTTGCCTCATTCCGGCGTCGACGAAGGGAAAGCCTGTCGCCCCTTTCTGCCAGATCCGCAGAGCCCTCTGATCCTGACTCCAGGGAAAGGCAGCAAACATCTCACGCAGGGGGCGATCGACGGTGTGTGGATATGCGTGCAACAGATGATGACCGAAATCCCGCCAAGCCAGTTGCCTGAGCCAGGGCTCCGCCTGCAGTCCTGCGGCGATACGGGCCCCATGCCATGCCTGACGCGGCGACAGTTCGCCAAAACGAAGATGTGGCGACAGGCAGGAGGTCCCGTCCGTATCCGGACGGTCGCGCTGCTGGCTATAGTCACCAAGATATTGGCCAAACGTCTGCAGTCTCTGCAGGGCGCCTCGTTCTCCCGGCGTCCAGGCGTGCGCAAGGCCAGACGTCCATTCATGTTGCGGATCGAGACCCAACTGCTCGATTGTGTCGGATGCGGGCCAGGTGGTCATGGGCTGCACATCTGGCACCGGCAGGGGCTCTGCCGGTTCGTCGCGGCGCATCAGCGATCGGTAGAACGGCGTGAAGACCCGGTAGGGGTTGCCTTCGAGGGTGCGCATGGCGCCGAGGGGTGCGAGGGTGTGGGCCTGGACCAGATGAAAGCCTACGCCCTTGTTGGCCAGGGCCTGCGCCACCGCCGCTTCGACGGCAGCAGCTTCCGGCTCACTGCGCCGGTGCGTGTACACCGCCGTGGCCCCACTCTCCTCCAGCAGCGTCAGCAGTCCGTCCACGGCATGTTCCGCACGCCGCAGAATCAGCCGCAGGCCGACGGCTCCGAGTTGTTCTGCCAGCGCCTGCAGTGACCGATGCAGCCACCAGCGTGCTGCCGCACCTGGGGCCCATGGACCCTCGTCGGCAGGGGCGTGCAGGTATACTGGCAAGACCCGACCCCTTTGCGCCGCCGCCGACAATGCCTCGTTGTCGTTGACGCGCAGGTCATGGCCCCTGTACCAAAGGATGACGGCAGGACTCAAAGGCGCCTCTTGACCCAGCCGATGAGGCGCCCGACGACGGGTACGTACTGGAAGAATCCACTGGTCGAATCCCAGTAGTCCTGGTGGAATACGATCCTGCCGTCCCGATCGAAGCGCAGATGCGACACGCCCGTGGAGCGTGTCAGCCTGTTGTCCGCCAGTTTCCGGAAGCGGATGGACATCAACCAGCGCACGTAGTAGTCGGCGTCTGACTGTGCCACATCGAGAATCTCAACCGTCACTTCTTCGGCCCCGCCGAGAGAGTGACGGAAGTAGGTGGCCAGGGCCTCGCTATCGTTGATCTCTTTCAGGGTATCATTGAAGTAAAGCCGCGATGCGTATACCTCTGCCACCATCGGCGGTGTGCGTTCGACAGACATGTGAGAGACGAAGTCCGCGAAACGAGCCAGGGCAGCCTCCTCCTCGGCGCTGCCCGCCTGCAGTTGGCCCACATGCTCGGGCGTTGTCCGGTCCAGCGCTGCCTGCAGCTGCTCCATTGGGTCCTCCTTTGCGTTCGAGTTGCAGCCCAGACAGACGAGGATGGGCAGACAGACGACGATGGGCAGCCAGAACTGCAGAGCCAATCGCAGCAGGCTGCGGCGGCCGCCCTCAGCGGTCTGCACGGAGCTTCAGTCGATGATGTGCAACCCGCCACTCCTGACCGTGGCGGTGGCCGAAGAGCTCGGCGCAACCGATGAAGAACAGACGCCAGCGATGCAGCCAGCGCCGGGCGTCGGCCGCTCCGTACGTCGCCGCAAGCAAGGGCATCAGCAGGCCTCGTTGCCGGTCCAGATTGGCGAGCCAGTCGTTGGCGGTACGCTCGTAGTGCGAGCCGTCGACCTGCCAATGCTCCTCTACCTCAAGGGGACTGTCGATGTAACGCGGCAGATCATCGGAGGGCATCATGCCGCCGGTGAAGAAGTGACGCGCCATCCAGTCGCCCTGACCATTGTCTTCGTACAGATAGGGCTGTGTCCTGTGGCAGAATACGTGCAGGAAGGCGCGAGCTTCGGGGCGCATCCAGCTGGCAACACGGCTGAATATGAGGGGCCAGTTGCGCAGGTGTTCGAACATCTCCACGGAAACGATGCGATCATAGGTGCCAGGGGGAGCAAAGTCATTGATGTCGGCCGTGATGATGCGGATGTTCGCCAACCCCATCTGCCGAGCCTTCTGTTCGATGAACAGACGCTGCGATGCCGAGTTCGAAACAGCGGTGATCGCGCTGCCGGGGTAGTGCGCCGCCATCCACAGCGTCAGCGAACCCCAGCCGCAACCCAGTTCCAGCACATCCATGCCATCCGCCAGGCCGGCACGCTCGCAGGTGAGGGCCAGCATCACCTCTTCCGCTTCGGCCAGTGTCGCCTGCTCGCTCGGATAGTAACAGGAGGAATACTTGAGTCGAGGGCCGAGGACGGCTTCGAAGAAGCCCGCCGGCACTTCATAGTGTTGCGCGTTGGCTGCATCGGTATGCACGGCGATGGGACCGCCCGCCAGCCGGTCGGCAAACATCTGCTGGTTCGAAACCAGTGAACCGCCGGTCGGTTCGCCTATGGCGCGACGGCGGCGAGCTACCATCTGGCGGATGCCTGCACGCAGGGCGATGTCCGGAAGCAGGCCGCGTTCCGCAAGTTCGATTGCCGTTTTCATCAGATTTCGTCCGGTTTGGAGATTGGGGGCTTGATCAGGGGTCTTGGAAAGAAGGAGCTCGTTACCATCTGGTAGCGGCGATAGAGATCGCCACGCCGCTGCAGGGCCCGGCGTTCAGCAGGTGGAATCCCCGTCACCCGTGTCAGCAACAGGTACGCAGCGACGGGTGTGATCCAGGCCAGCAGGCCCGGCAGGGTCAGCGGCGCCATCCAGGGCCAGCAACACCAGAACATCCACTCGAAGAAGTAGTTCGGGTGCCGGGAGTAGCGCCACAGTCCGGTCTGGCACACGTCCTCGGACTTGCTGCGATGTCGGTGCAACTGCGCGTCAGCCAGGCTGACGCCGAGCAGACCACACAGACCCAGCACCAGGCCCAGCAGATCGCGGCCCTGCAGCGCGCGCGGGTCATCAGCCAGCGCCGCCGCCGGCAGGGCAAAAAGCAGAACCAGCGGTACCTGCAGCAGGAAGTAGCGGAGGAAATTCTTCTGCGCTCTCTCACCCCACTGCAGCCGCATAGCGCGAAAGCGACCGTCCTCTGCCGGTTGCACGGCGCGACGCAGCAGGTGCAGCCCGAGTCGGGCCGTCCACAGTGCGATCAGCAAGCCGGCGAGCAGTCGTCGGTTCGTGTCTCCTTCTCCCTGCACCAGCCACCAGCCCATGACCGTCCCGACGGACACGGCCCAACCCGCATCCGCCCAGGAGGCGTTCCGGGTACGCCACTGCAACAGCCACAACAGCAGGAAAACTGCCGTCAGCAGGATCAGGAGCAACGGCAGTTCAGCCAGTGAGGCGCTGGTCATCAACTGGCAACGGCCTGCGCGGGCCGGGGCATCACGGGTAGCAGAGACGCACCGCGGTCAGCGGCCCGGGCCAGCAGGATCTGTACGACGGAGGTGTAGCGTTCGGCGAAGGCCGCCTCACATGAGGCCAGATAGAAGTCCCACATGCGGACGAAATTCTCGTCGAAGCCGAGCTGCAACACCTCCTCCAGGCGATTGTGGAAACGGGCTCGCCAATCGCTCAGGGTGCGGGCGTAGTGTGGCCCGATGTCCTCGAGGTTTTCCCAGCGCAGATCCGTCCCGGAAAGGGCTTTCGACACGCCGCCAATCGAAATCAGGCTGCACCCCGGAAAGATGTAGCGCTTCATGAAGTCAACCGAGCGCTTGTGCCGCTCCCAGGCCCACTCCGGTACGGTGATACCCTGGAGCAGCATGCGCCCATCTGCATGCAGCAGATCGGCGCAGCGTTCGAAGTAGGTGTCGAGATACTGGTAGCCAACGGCTTCGATCATCTCGATCGAGACGATGCGATCGTAGCTGCCCTGCAGGTCGCGATAGTCCTCGAGACGTACATCGATCAGATGCTTCAGGCCCGCCTGCGCGACACGTTCCGTGGCCAACTCGTACTGGTGGCGGGAGACGGTGGTTGTCGTGACATGGCAGCCGTACTCCCTTGCCGCATACAACGCGAAGCCACCCCAGCCGGTGCCGATCTCCAGCAGGCGCAACCCCGGATGCAGATCCAGCTTGCGACAGATGCGCTCGTTCTTGTAGCGGGCGGCCACGTCCAGCGTGCTGCTTTCGTGCGGGAAGATGGCGCTGGAGTACATCAGTTGCTCATCGAGAAACAGCTTGTAGAACTCGTTCCCCAGGTCATAATGGGCGGCGATGTTGCGGCGGCTGCCCGAGCGCGTGTTGCGCCGCAACGCATGCAACATCCAGGTCGCCGGACGCAACAGCCGCAGCAGCCCCGGGACGGTGCCGTTGAGCAGCTGGTCTTCGAGAATGAAGATGCGGCAGACGGCGACGAGGTCATCACAATCCCAGTCGCCATCCACAAAGGACTCACCCGCAGCCAGATTGCCCCCTAGGAGGATGCGGCGGTACACTGCCGGGTCACGGACCTGGATCGTTGCCGAAAGGGGAGCTTCCCGGCGACCGAACTCATAAGTACCGTCTGCGTCGGACACCTGCAGATGAGCGCAGCGGATCCCACGCAGAAGGGCAAAGATCGCCTGCCGCGCCAGGCGATCGGTCCGGCCTGTGGCGTGCAGGCTCGCCCCGCTGGAGAGCTGGAGTATGGCACCCGTCATGGCTGCGGCATGCCTGGTTTGATGTCGGGTGTGGTCGTATGCCTGGGGTGCGGAAAGTACGGACATCCCTTCCTCCAAAGTCGGAATGCCTGCCAGTAGATGGCGGCGGTTACGTGAACGGTCATAAGAGGGTGACGCAGAAGTACACGAGCCAGTGACAGACTTGTGATTTCTTTTCGTGCAAGAACCAGACTTGCATCGAATACCGACTCGCCCGCCTCATCGAGGCTGACCATGTGCACCGCCAGCCGTTGCTCGGGTCGCGTGAAGCGCCAGCGATAGCGCTGGTTCATGGGCATGAAGGGCGATACGTGGAAGCCCTTGTCGAATTCGAACCGGGTGCGTTCGAGACGACCGTCGGGCACGTCGAGGACATAGCAGTGCTGTTCATTCCATGGCGTGTTGTTGATCTCAGCCACAATCGCCTCGATCTGACCATCGGCGCTGTGGCAGTAGTAGAAGCTCACCGGGTTGAAGCGGTGACCACCATAGGCCATATGTGTCAGCAGTCGAATGGATCCCAGAGGGCGACGCCCAAGGCGCTGTTCGACCAGATCTCGAATCGACACGTCGAGAGCCCGGTCCGGATCGCCGACATGATCTTCGCGCCGAAACGCTGCCCAGCTGCCACGGTGGGCGGCCCAGAACCAGCGGCTGGCGAAGAGGGTCGGCAGTTCCTCGAGATCGAGATACATCATGAACAGCGGCTGTCGGAAGCTGTGTTTCCTGGCGCCGAACCGGCGGTGACGTACCGAGCCGGCGTAGATGCAACTGACCTGCGTCGGCATCACAGCTGTTCGCCGAAGTGGCGGGCCACATGCAGGGCGCTGACGACGCCGTCCTCATGGAAGCCATAGCCCCAGCAGGCGCCGCAGTAGTGCGTTCGCCCGATGCCGCTGATCTGGCCATGACGATTCTGCGCGGCGATGAAGTCGAGGGTGTATCTGGGGTGGTGGTAGGTGAACGCACGCAGGACCCGGTCCGGGTGCACCGTGTCGCAGTCGTTCAGAGTTACACAGTAGGTTTCGGCCGTCCGCAATCCCTGCAGCATGTTCATGTTGTAGGTGACCGTCACCTGCTCCGCCGCCTGCGCCGGCACCCGGTAGTTCCAGCTGGACCAGGCCCGCCTCGATCTGGGCAATGCCGAGATATCGGTGTGCAACAGCACTCGATTCTCCTGATATCCCATGGCCGACAGGATCGACTGCTCTTCTGCGGTGGGGTCACCAAGCAGCCGCAGGGCCACATCTGAATGCACAGCCAGCACGACATCGTCGAAGCTTTCGAGTTGCCCATCTGCCCTTAGCACATCGACGCCATCGGCCCGTCGCAGAATCTGTTTCACCGGGGTGTTCAGCCGCAGGCGCTGGCGAAAGGATGACGTCAGGGGCGCCACATACTGCCGGGATCCACCGGTGACAACCCGCCATTCCGGTTTTTGCAGACGCAGGAATCCGTGGTTGGCGAAGAACTGCACGAAGAAGCGGGCAGGAAAGGCGTACATGTCCTGCGTGGATGCCGACCAGATGGCGGCGCCGAAGGGGATCAGATGCTCCTCTATGAACATCCGGGAGAATCCCTTGCGCTCGACATACTCGCCGATGGTGGTGCTCTGCTGGCCATCTCCCTTCAGCAGTTCCGGCGCCTCCCGATAGAACCGACGGATATCAACCAGCATGCGGTGGAAGGCCGGACGCAGCAGATTGCGGCGCTGGGCAAAGATCCGCTGCAGTCCGCCGCCGCCATACTCCAGTCCACTGCGCGCAGAGCTGACGCTGAAGGTCATGCTCGTCTTCTGTGACTCGACTTGGAGTTGTTCGAGGAGGCGGACGAAATTCGGATAGGATTCCGGGTTGAAGACGATGAATCCCGTATCTATGGCGTGGTTGCCATCGGGTCCATGCACATCGACTGTGCTGGTATGGCCGCCAGCGTAGTCGGCTGCCTCAAAGAGGGTGATATCGTGCCGGCGTTGCAGCAGATAGGCCGAGACGAGTCCCGATATGCCGGCGCCAATGATGGCGATGCGGCGTTTCATGCAGGGCATTCGGTCAAGGCTGTCGGCGGCGGTTCAGTGCCGGCCGAAGGTGGTACCCCGGCGGCTGCCGCCTCGGCAAGGCCACGCAGCATGCCGCCAAAGACCAGGTGGTGCAGGGGGGCAACGGACCACCAATACAGAATCCCCATGGCGCCTCGGGGATCGTAGATCGCCGTCTGGCGCAGACAAGTGCCCCCCTCTTCCGCCTGCAACTCGAACTGCAGCCAGGCACGCCCGGGCAGCCGCATCTCCGCCGTCAGTCGCAGCAGGCGCTCCGGCTCCACCGCTTCCACACGCCAGAAGTCCACCGTGTCGCCCGGCAACAGCTGACGCGGATCGCGCCGACCCCGTCTCATGCCGGCGCCACCGAAGAGCAGGTCGATCGCCCCGCGCATCTGCCAGAGCCAGTCGCCATAGTAGTAACCGCGCCGACCGCCGATGCGGCGGACAGCCTCCCAGACCACGCCTGGCACAGCGGCAATGTGGATGGCCCGGCTGTCGATGCGACGGCGCGCCCAACTCTGGCCCCGCCAGGAGGGTGCCTGCACCGATGCGCTGAGTGCATCCATCCAGCGCGTCGACAGGATGGCAGCTTC
>JAQCJA010000088.1 GCA_027593305.1 bacterium | reverse complement strand
GCCGATGGCGACAACGATCGTGCCCGCTTCAACGCTGGCGACAAACGCGTGAATAGATCAGGCTAGAACACCAGACCCCTAGAACACCAGACCAGAGCCGAGATCGGCGACGATCTCGCCGGCTTCCTGTTCGACGAAGCCATCGCTGAACACCAGGCTTTCGAGGTAGTAGATACGCTCCCAGCCCATGGGGGTGTGCACGAGGAATCGCAACCTGGCGCCGCCGTCGTCGTCAAATCTGGCCTGCGGTCCGAAGTACTCCGGCCGTTTGACTTCGGTCGCCTTGTCGGCCTGGGCAACGACGGCGTCGAAGGCCGCCGCGTCGAAGATGGGCGTCGATTCCAACCAGTCTGCCGCGTGCCGACTGAGTCGCAACGACCACAGCTCGATGACGAAAAAGGCATATTCGAACAGTCCCTGGGGGGTCCTGTCATATTCGAGATACTGGTAGAGTTGCTCGACCAGATCATCCCGTTCGATCTCTTCATCAAACAGGGGCACCCACGACTCGTCGCCTGCCGGCCGCACATAGGGTCGAATGGGCTGGATGACACCGGCTGCCGTGGTCTCCTGGGAAAAGTCCAGCAGGTAGCCGTCGCGCACGCGGACACCGGGGAACAGCGACAACAGGGCAGCCGCTTCTTCCGCCGGCTGGGGCCGGCCGTCGCGTTCGCGAAAATCCACAACCCGGGCCAGGAGGTCGACTGCGGCATCGCTGGGTATCAGTTCAAACATACAGTCGGCGAAGATAGGGTGGGGCCTCGTTGACAACAAGCGCCCTCAGGGATACGCTTGGCCCTTCGCAGACAGCCAGTTACGCCGAAATGAGAAGATGACAGCCAAGCCCCAGGACCCTGCCCTCGAAGTGACCCAGTTGCGCGCCCGCATCGCCGAACTGGAAACGACAGAACTCCGGCAGCAGGAGTCCATCGACGAACTCCGTCGGCGCACCGCCGACAGCGAAACGCGCTTTCGCAACGTGTTTGAGTATTCGAACGACACCATCCTGCTGCTGGATCTCGACCGTGACGAGATTCTCGATGTGAATGCCAGAGGCTGTCGGATCCTGGGCTACACACATCAGGAGTTACGGGCCCTGCCCGTCTCCAGCATCTTTCCGGGCGACATGGCGCGCCTGCAGGCGTTTGCCCTGTCGGTATTCGAGGATGGCTACGGGTGGATCGACGAAGTGAGATGTCAGACCCGTACGGGCCAGGCCCTGACAGCAGAAGTCTCCGCCTCGGAAGTCCCGCTGGGCTCGGCAAGGACCTGCGTCCTCGTGCTGCTGCGCGACATCACCGAACGCAAGGCTGCAGATGTGCAGATCCGTGCGTCGCTGCTGGAAAAGGATGTACTGCTGCGTGAAATCCACCACCGCGTGAAGAACAACCTGCAGGTGGTTTCCAGCCTGTTCGACCTGCAGGCAGCGCGCACGCGGAACGCCGATATGCAGGCGATGTTGCGTGAGTGTCGCAACCGGGTTCGATCCATGTCAGCCATCCACGAATCGCTGTATCGCGCCCACGATCTGAGTGGGATTGACTTCCGCCGGTACGTCACGCAACTGGCGGAGGAACTGATCCGTTCCTTCGGCGCCACCACGCGCGTGGCGCTGCAGATCGACATGGACGAGGTAGTTCTCGACGTCGATCAGGCGATCCCGTGCGGCCTCATTGTCAACGAATTGCTGTCCAACGCGCTGAAGTACGCCTATCCGGACAATGGTCATGGCCGTCTCATCATCGCCGTCTCCGTCGCCGAAGAGTTGTCGCTGCGCGTAGCCGACGATGGTGTCGGCCTGCCGCCGGACCTGGATGCTGCTGCCTCACCCTCTCTGGGGTTGCGGCTCGTGCACAGTCTCGTCGATCAACTGCAGGGCCACATCGATGTGCACCGCACCGATGGCACCACATTCGTGGTGACTTTCCCCGTTCGCCCCACGAGTGGGTGAGGCCGGCGACCCGGCCATGGCGCGGCTACAACAGCGTCAACGCCTGGCGCGAGTTGGCGAAGGCCTGACTCAGCATGATGGTCGAGGTGTTGCTGAGAATCTCGTTGCGCGCCAGTTCACTTGCGGAACGGGCCATGTCGGCGTCTCGAATGGTTGATTGTGAGGCCGTCATGTTCTCGATCTCATTCTCCGAAAATGCGATCGAGTGTGACAGTCGGTTCAGCAGGGCGCCCACCCGGCCACGCTCGGCCGATACCGAAGTGATGGCCTGATCGATCTTGGACAGAGCCGCTCGTGCCCCCGGTTGGCTGGCCAGGGACACCTTGTCAAGATCCAGCAGGTCACCGGAAGCCCGGACGTCCGGCAGATCAAAGGCGATCTGGTCCGCAGCACTGATGGTTGGCCCCACCTGAAAGGTGCCCCCCGAAGCTGCCTCCACAACAAGGGTCTGCCCATCAAGTTCACCCGCCTCGTAGGCGCCGGCCCCCTTGGTGCGGCTGGCACCCACACCCGACAGGGTGACTTCGATGCCGATGCGATCGAAGTTGGCGATCACCTTGGTGCCGCCAGCGACACGGCCGGCATCCAGCAGCACGCCGGTGTCGATGGTCTGTGTCGTGACCCCATTGCCCAACGTCAGCAACTGGCCGCCGCCATCATCGATGAAGGTGTAGGTGCCTTGTTCGGCGCCGACCAGCGACACATCGACAACACCGGTGGTGGCCTTGCTCGCCATGGCCGTTGAGGCTTCGACATCGACGTTGACGAAACCCGCCAGCAGAATCCGATCGTTGTAGACCGTCGCCTGAGCCATGCGATCCAGAGCCGAACTGGCCTTGTCGTACTCGCCGGTGAGGATTTCGCGTTGGCCGTCGGTGAGATGACCGTTGGAGGAGCGCATCGCCAGTACCCGCATGCGCTGCAGGATCGTCGTCGCCGTCCCGAGGGAGCCTTCGGCGACACGCAGAAGGTCGGTAGCCTGCTCCGAATTGCGCACATTCTGGCTCAGCCGCGTTAACTGGGCGCGCAGACCCTCTGAAACCGACAGGCCGGCGGCATCGTTTTCAGCCCGCCGGATGCGCAGGCCGGAGCCCACCGATTCGATCTCTCCGTCGTAGCGTTCCGCCGTACGGGAAATGGCTCTCCCGACGTTGAGTGCCATGATATTGTTGTTCGTCGACAGAGGCATCTGGGGAGCACCTCCTCCTTACGACATGGTATTACGACGTCCCATGTAGACACTCGTAATAGATGAAAAAACAACGACTTACGTCCGTTTGACTCGGACGGTCTGCTGGTTGTATCGGGTCCGGTTGGGATTGCGTTAGCGTTTTTTCACGCGCCGGGGCAAGGGCCGGGGATGGCCGCGTTCAGAACTCTTCGTCCGGCTCCAGGATTGTCATCCCGCCCATGTTCGGGTCGGCCGCCGCATCGGGACGGACACCGGTGATCCTGCCAACGCGTTGGGCCCAGGTCTCTTCCAGACGTTGCAGGTAGCGGGTGACGGCCGTCATTTCCTGCCCTTTCTGCGAAATCATGCGCTCGAACAAGGCCTCACCGATGATGCCTTCTGCATGCGACTGCCGCAGCTGGTCGGCGGCAGCCTTCAGCGAGTACAACCGACTGACCTGCTCCATGACATCCTGCTCGACCCGATTCAGCGCTCCGTCGACCTGAATTCCAGCGGCGATGCGGCGAGCCCCGTCGAGATCGTAGTCGTGCTCAAATCGCAGGTGTCCATTGAGGCCGCGCAGTGACACCCGCTTGCCGCATTCGGGACAGGTAACCTTGATCTCTACCATGATGTCGTGCCGTGTCTCCGTGGTCGAGGCAGATGATCCACCGGCTGGAATATACCATGCGCCGCAGATCTGCAGCACGTCGTGGTCCGGGTCCGGGTCCGGGCCCGAACCCTGACCTTATCCTTGACCCGGGTATGGCGTCACGGTAGTGTCTGTTTGATGATGGAAATACAACATCCCTACGTGCTGTTTCTTGGTGATGCCGCCGATCACCTGGCAGCCAAGACCGCCGATGGGGTCGCCCGCTGGCGCCCCGATTGGTGTGTCGGACAACTGCGTCTACCGGGATGCAGGGCAGACACCGGCTTGCCCGACGTCGAGTTGAAGACCGCTTACCGCGATGGCGCCCGGACGCTGCTGGTGGGTGTCGCCAACCGTGGTGGCATTATCTCCGAAGAGTGGCTGGCGACGCTGTTGCAGGCGCTTGATGGGGGCTACGACATCGCCTGCGGACTGCACAATCGCCTCAATCACATTCCGCGTCTGGCGGAACGGGCCGCGGCTCTGGGGCGCAGACTCTTCGATGTGCGCCACCCCGAGGTCGAGCTCGCCGTGGGCAACGGCAAACCACGCACCGGCAAACGACTGCTGACGGTGGGCACGGATTGCTCGTCGGGCAAGATGTTCACGGCCCTGTCGATCGAGCGGGAGATGAAGAACCGCGGTATGGCCGCCGACTTCCGCGCCACGGGACAGACAGGGATCCTGATCGCCGGAGGCGGTATCTGTGTCGATGCCGTCGTTGCCGATTTCATCGCCGGCGCCGTCGAGTGGCTGACGCCGGCCACCGACGACGCGCACTGGGATCTGATCGAGGGACAGGGCTCGTTGTTCCATGCCTCCTACGCCGGCGTGTCTCTTGGGCTGTTGCACGGCGCCCAGGCCGACGCCCTGGTGATGTGTCACGAGCCAACGCGGACACACATGCGCGGATTGCCCGATGCCGCGCTGCCGGGCCTGGCAGAGTGTATCGCCCTCAACGAGCGCTGTGGCCGGCTGACCAACGCAGCCTGCCGGGTCGTGGGCATCTCGGTCAATACGGCCGCCTTCGACGACACCGGCGCAGAACGTGTTCTTCGGGGGATCGAGGCCGAGACCGGGCTGCCAACGGTCGACGCCTACCGTCAGGGCGCGGCCCGACTCGTCGACGCCCTCCCCTAGTTGGGCCTGGATCCGCCTGGTGCGTGAGATCACCTTCCACGACGAGTCCTTCCCGATCACCGGGGCCTTCACCATATCTCGTGGGACAAAGACGGCAGCGGAAGTTCTGCTCGTGGAACTCGTTGATGGCGACGCCAGAGGCCGAGGCGAGTGTGTGCCCTATGCCCGCTATGGTGAGTCCATGGCCAGCGTACGGGCGCAGTTGGAAAGTGCCAGCCAGGCCCTGCGCGACGGCCTGACGCGGGCGCAGTTGGCGACGATGTTGCCCGCCGGCGCCGCCCGCAATGCCATCGATTGTGCCCTGTGGGATCTTGACGCCAAACTCTCTGGCAGGGCCGTTCACGAGCTGCTGGGCTGTGCGGCCCCGGCGCCGGTAACGACAGCTTTCACGCTCAGTCTCGCTGGGCCGACAGCGATGGGGGAAGCGGCGCGCCGGCAGGCCGCACGACCGTTGCTGAAACTCAAGCTTGCCGGCGACGGGGACGACCTTGCCCGCGTTGCCGCCGTTCGCGGCGGCGCACCCCGGGCCCGCCTCATCGTCGACGCCAATGAGGGTGGAAGCGCCGCCACCGTGCAGGATCTGGCGTCACGTCTTGCCGAGCTCGAGGTGGGTCTCATCGAACAACCCTTGCCGGCTGCCGAGGATGCCATGCTGGCCGACATTCCACATGCCGTCCCCTTCTGTGCCGATGAATCCTGTCACACTTCGTCTGATGTCGATCGCCTGCGCCAGCGCTACGATGCCGTCAACATCAAACTCGACAAGACGGGGGGACTCACCGAAGCACTGTGCCTGCGGGATGCGGCACGGGCTGCAGGCCTGCAGATCATGGTCGGCTGCATGCTGGCCACGTCGCTCTCCATGGCGCCTGCCATGTTCGTTGCCCAGGGCGCCGATATCGTCGACCTCGACGGCCCGCTGCTGCTGGCTCGGGACCGCGATCCGGGCCTGCTCTTTGCAGGCAGCCTCGTACATCCGGCCACGCAGGATCTGTGGGGCTGAACGCTGTGCCTAACGGCAGAATGAGACGGATGCACAAGTTCAACACTGCCCTGTTTGTCAGATTTCTGTTTTTCAGGTTTCTGCTTGTCGTGTTCGCCGCCAGCCCCGTCGCTGCCCAGACGGGCCGCGCCGCTGCCCCTCTGGTCTTTCTTGACTGTGCAGCTTGTGACTTCGCCTACATCCGCCGCGAGGTGCCCTTCGTCAACTGGGTGCGCGACCGGGAGGACGCCGTCGTTCACATCCTGGTCACCGATCAGGGCACGGCGGCGGGCGGGCGGGAATACGTCCTCGACTTCCTCGGCCGCAAGCAGCACGCCGACAGGGATGGGTCACTGCGTTACGTCGCTCAGCAGGGCGCCAGCGACGACGTCGAGCGCCAGGGGCTGGCGCAGATTCTGAAAATCGGTCTGCTCCCCTACCTGGCGGACTCGCCGATCCTCTCGCGTCTGCAGGTATCCTACGAGGCTGGCGCCGGTGCGGTGGCGCCGGCAGCGACAGCAGCCGTCGATCCGTGGGACAGCTGGGTCTTCAGGATTGACGGGTCTGGCTGGTTGCAGCGCGAGTCGCAACTGACCGAGATCTCTCTCGACGGTGGTCTGACTGCCGATCGGATCACCGAAGACTGGCGCATTCGCAACTACCTCGATCTCGATTACGATGAGGACCGGTTCCAGTCCAATGGTCTCGATACGCAGAGCCGCTCCCACCACTGGGCACAGCGGTCCAACGTTGTCCGCAGCGTCGGACCCCATTGGTCCGTCGGTATCTCCGGTGAAGTCTGGTCGGATACCTACGACAACACGCGACTCGGCCTGCGTCTGGCACCCGCCATGGAGTTCAGCTACTGGCCCTACGTCCTGGATCGCAAGAAACGACTCACGGTCGCCTACTACGTGGGCTCCCGTAGCCTCGACTACCGTAAACGAACCATCTTCGGGCACAAATCCGAGACCCGGTTCGAAGAACGGCTGCAGATCGATCTGGAACTCACGCAGCCGTGGGGCTCGGTACGGGGCAGCGTGGAAGGTTCGCATTACTTCCACGATGTGAGCCGCTATCGTGTGGAATCATGAAGCCGAGTATCGCTGCGCCTGTTCCGTGGGCTGTCGGTGGATCTGGAAGCCGGGGTGGAACGGATCAATGACCAGCTGAGTCTGGCCGTGGGGGGCGCCACGCTCGAAGAGGTGCTGTTGCGTCGACGCGAGTTGGCCACAGACTACAAGGTGTGGAGCCGTGCAGGTCTGTCCTACACCTTCGGGTCGATCTACAACAACGTCGTCAACACGCGGTTGTGATCGACGCCGACCGTCGGGTCATCAGGAAGCCTGCACTTTTCTTCTTCCGGTGATGAAACGATGGGGTCATCGGCGGACGTCCAACGGGCGCTTGCCACCCATCAGCACAGGAGCGCAGACAATGAAGACAACACGGATCGCAGCATGTGCAGGCCTGCTGGCCCTTACCGCCACGCTTATGACCGTCGGTGGCGTTGATGCCGGGGCGGAGCGCGGTCCGAGAGGCCGGGATCGCCCCGTGCGTGGACCCGGCCAGCATCCGGGCCGCGGCGGCCCGGCTCAGGTTCTGGATCTGACCGCCGATCAGCGGGCGCAGTTCGAGGCCCTGCGCGAAACGTTCCACGCCGAGGCCCTCGCCTTGCGCCAATCCGGTGACGCGGATCGCGAGGCTTTCAAGGCCCTGCGTGCGTCGCACCGTGAGCAGTTTGAGGCGCTTCTTACACACGAGCAGAAGGCACAACTCGCAGCACGGCACGCCGAACGGCAAGCAAGCCGGCCCGAAGGAGCCAGGGGCCCCCGCGAGGGCCGCAGACCTGGGTACGGACGCGAACCTGGACCTGGATCCCAACACATGGGTCCCCGGGGTGAACGTCCGGATCTGGGTGCCGCTCTCGGCCTGAGCCCGGAGCAGGCCACACAGATGCAAGCGCTGCGTACCGATCTGCGGGCGCAGATGCGGGCCCTGCGTGAGAGCGGGGAGGGTTCGCGCGAACAGGCCCAGGCGCTGTTTGCCGCCCATCACGAGCAAATGCTGACGCTGCTGACAGAGGCGCAGCGCGCCACGCTGGAACAGTTGCATGCCGCCCGCCCCGAGGGCGGACGCTTTGGCCGTCACGGTGATGCGGCCACACCCGTTGCAGCAACCGACGCGGCGGAGAAACCGGCTGGATCAACGCCGGGCCGCAGTTGGGGTTCGGTGAAGTCCGGCAAACGCTAGTTTCTGTCACGCAGCGATGGCAGCTCTGGAGGGCCGCTCCCGCGTGGGGTGGTCCTCCTTCCTGTTGCTGGCGGGCGACCGCTACTGATGGGCGACGTGGGACCACAACGTGTTGAAGTGCTCGGGCCTGGCTGGATCATCAAGGCGGTACAGATCGACGGCGTATTCGGTGTCACCTGTGTGTCGAACACTGCGCACGACAATGGGCAGAGCCATCGACGCGGTGGCCGCCGCCAGGGCCGTGCGCGACAGCTTGTGTGCGGGCGGGCGCAGACTGACGCGGCACTCATACATCACATCGAATCCCAGATCGAGCTGCAGGCACAGGGTTGCCGCCGCTGCAACCTGCAGGCCGGTTGCCGTATATACATAGAGCCGGGAGTCAATCTGCCCGAAGACTCGGCGCACCGCCGGTCGCCCCTTGTCGTCCGTCGTGCATTCCACCGTGTCACCAGGCTCAAGCTCTCGCAGCAGCCGGCGCGTCTTCTTGCCCGGTTTGCCGGGCAGCACCAGGGGTCGGCGGATGCCGAATCCCAGATCGACGGCACGCCCCTGCAGGCCCGACGTGTCGACGGCAGAAACAATGCGATACGTCCCCGGACGCGACAGGATCGGCACCGACACCTCCGCGGGTGCTGTCTTGAGATGCTCCTGCAGACGCCGCACGCTCCAGCCGGCGGCGGCGACCCGCGTCGCCAGTCGGCGGCGGGCGCTATCGTCATCGAC
This sequence comes from bacterium, assembly GCA_027593305.1. GTDB lineage: Bacteria > Latescibacterota > UBA2968 > UBA8231 > UBA8231 > UBA8231. Next base: position 3,636 of record JAQCJA010000088.1, on the reverse strand, counting down.
AGTGACCAGCAGACGGCAGAGGCTCCAACCCAGCTGCGCCGAAGCCTCGACGGGCAATCTTTCGTGCACCTTGCGAGCCCGGTAGAGCGTCCGTGGCAACAGACCCAGATCTGCCGCCAGTCGAGCCATGACACGTTGACCGTAGGCGGCGCGACCGGCCAGATGTTCGTTGAGCAGGCGCCCCACTTCCCAGTAGGTGCCGGCGACGGCCTGCTCGGGGGGGCGGCGGCGGCCACTGGCATCGACGGGCAGCATGCGTGCGACACCGTCGCGCAGAAGTCGGTACCCCGCTGTCTCATCTTCATGCATGGCGGCTGTCGGCTCAGGCCCCATCTGCGGTACCGGTGCCCCCACTGAGTGTCAGATGCAGAACCTTCAGCAGGCGGTCCATGGAAATCGGTTTGCGCAGCACGCCGGCCACCTTCTGACCCTTCTGCTTGAACTCGGTGCTGGCAGATTCCGTGCAGACGATGACTTTCACCGCTGGATCCAGTTGCTGCAGTTTGGCCAGGATTTTTTCGCCAGGCACGTCGGGAAGCACGATATCAAGAATGACGAGGGCGATGTCACGCTTGTGGGCCAGATACTTCTGCAGACCTTCGATTCCGGAGGCGGCCTCGAAGATCTCGAACCCGTAGTACTCGAGGTTTTTCGCCAGCGTCTTGCGCGCGATGGTGGAGTCATCAATCACGAGAATGGCATGTTTGCCACCCTGCGTCGCCAGCACCTTGCCAAGATCAATGTTGAGTTTGCCCATGGCGGTGCAATCTCGCCCGAATGCACACGGGCGGCAAGATCACGGCTCGGGGACCCGACGTTTTTCCTGCAAGATCCGTAGATTATTCCGTGCAGTACGTTTGGCCACGCCCCGCTCCCGCACGGAAGAACCCATGACGATTTCCCCTGAACTTCAGCGCTCCGGCTCGCTGGCCGAGGATGCCGCGCAGCACCTGCGCCTGTCGTTGGCAAAGGACCGCTACTCCTCCACGCGGCACGACCGCTTCCTCAGTCTGGCCATGGCCGTTCGTGACCGCCTCGTGGATCAATGGATTGACACGCAACAGCGATACTACGAGACCGACACGCGCCGCGTCTACTACATGTCACTCGAGTTCATGACGGGGCGTTTGCTGGCCAATGCACTGATCAACCTCGATCTCTACGACGAGGCCGAGCGGGCCGTGGTCGCCAGCGGCCACGACTTTGCCAACCTGCTGGAACAGGAGTCGGAGCCCGGTCTGGGCAACGGGGGTCTGGGACGCCTGGCCGCCTGCTTCCTCGATTCGGCAGCCACGCTCGAGTTGCCCGTCTTCGGCTACGGGCTGCGCTACGAGTACGGCATCTTTCAGCAGCGGATCTTTGATGGTTTCCAGGTGGAGGCACCCGACAACTGGCTGCGCAACACCAACCCCTGGGAAATTCCGCGACCCGAAAAGGTCTACCCCGTGCGCTTCTATGGTCGTGTCGAGGAGGGTGCCGATGCCCGGGGCCATCTGCGCTTCTCGTGGGTCGGCGGCGAACAGGTCCTGGCCATGGCCTACGATACGCCGGTACCCGGTTACGGCAATGGCACGGTCAACACCTTGCGCCTGTGGTCGGCCAAGGCCACGAGGGAGTTCAATCTCGAGCACTTCAACTATGGCGACTACGAGAAGGCCGTCGAGGACAAGAACCGCTCCGAAACGATCACGCGCGTGTTGTATCCGAATGACAATTTTTTCGTCGGCCGGGAGTTGCGCCTCAAGCAGCAGTACTTCCTGGTGTCGGCAACTCTCCAGGATGCTTTGGCACGCTGGTTCCGGCTGCACCGCGGGTTCAGCGGCTTCGCCGTCAAACACGCCTTCCAGTTGAATGACACCCATCCCTCCATTGCCATCGCCGAACTGATGCGGATCCTCGTGGATGAGGCGTCGTTGCGCTGGGAGGAAGCCTGGGAAATCACCGTGCAGTGCTTCGGCTACACGAACCACACGATCCTGCCGGAAGCATTGGAGAAGTGGCGCGTGTCGCTGCTGGAACGCGTCCTGCCGCGACACATGCAGATCATCTACGAGATCAACCGCCGCTTCCTCGAACAGGTCAAAGTGCACCGCCCGGGTGACGTCGACCTGCTGCGGCGCACCTCACTGATCGAAGAGGGCGACGAAAAGCGCGTCCGTATGGCGCACCTGGCCATCGTCGGCAGCCATGCCGTCAACGGTGTTGCGGCACTGCATTCCCGCATCCTGCGTGATGATCTGTTTCGCGATTTTTCCCAGCTGTGGCCGCACAAATTCCGCAACAAGACGAATGGTATCACACCGCGACGCTGGTTGCGGCAGTGCAACCCGCGCCTGGCGCAACTGATTACGGAGCACATCGGCGACGAGTGGATCCGCGACCTGGCCGCTCTGCAGGCAATGGAGCCCTGGGCCGATGATGCCGGGTTCCGCAGCGCCTGGCGCCAGATCAAGCGCAGCAACCGGACAGATCTGGCGACCTATATCACCTCCCGCAGCCACGTCTCCATCAATCCCGATGCCATGCTCGACGTGCAGATCAAGCGCATCCACGAGTACAAGCGGCAATTGCTCAACCTGCTGCATGTTGTGGCTCTGTACCAAAGGGTGAAAGCCGACCGCACCCTCGACATCGCACCACGGACGGTGCTCTTCGCCGGCAAGGCCGCCCCCGCCTACTACACGGCCAAGATGATCATCAGGCTTGTGCATGCCGTGGGCCACGTCGTCAACGATGACGTTGACATGGCGGGCCGTCTGCGCGTCGTCTTCCTGCCCAACTACGATGTGTCGCAGGCACAGCGCATCATCCCCGCCGCCGACCTGTCCGAACAGATTTCGACGACCGGCATGGAGGCGTCGGGCACGGGCAATATGAAGCTGTCCCTCAACGGCGCATTGACCATCGGCACGCTGGATGGGGCCAATATCGAGATCGCCGAAGCCGTGGGGGAGGAGAATATCTTCCTCTTCGGTCCCGATGTGGAAGAAGTCCGGCAACGGCGGGCCGCGGGGTATGATCCTGTTGCCATCTATGAGAGCAACCGGGAGCTGCGAGCCGTCATCGATTTCCTCGCTTCGGGCGCACTGTCGCCGGGGCGGCCGGATCTGTTTGCCCCGCTCGTCGAGTCACTGCTGCATCGTGGCGACCCGTTTCTCGTGCTGGCAGACTTCGACGCCTATGTCACGGCCCAGGAACGTGTGGATGCTGCCTGGCGTGATCCGGAGGCGTGGAGTCGCAAGTCGATTCTCAACAGTGCGCGTATGGGGCGCTTCTCGTCGGATCGAACCGTCTGGGAGTATGCCATGGATATCTGGAAAGTGCAGCCTGTGCCACGGCAGATGGCAGCTGCTGCCAAAGCGGGCTGAGGAGACCCGGGGGAAACGTCAGGCGCCGGGGGGCAGGTAACCGGCAGCGAGTTTGGTGAAATCTTCGACCTGCTGCCGCTGCCAGGTCTCATCCCGCCCAAGCTCCGCCGCCAGCAGTCGCGCTGCCGCCGGCGCCGCCTGCACGGCGCCGCCTGCACGGCGGCGCCGGCATCCAGCAGCAGGGCCCGCGTGCGCCGGGACAACACATCTTCAACCCGCAGGGCCATCTCGTGACGCGCCGCCCAGACGACCTCCCCTTGCGAGTATG
>JAQCJA010000087.1 GCA_027593305.1 bacterium | reverse complement strand
GCTATCTCGAAGACCGGTCCTTTGCTGGTGGGAAACGGCGAGCGGATGATCTTGTGTTCCGGGTCCCAGTTGGGTGCTTCGGGATCCTCACCGGTGTACATGGCGGCGAACTTCATGGCCCGCTGGCGATCGACGTAGTTGTCGGGATCCGCCAGGCCGAAGTAGTGCAGGAAGGTGTAGGCCTCGCCGTGGTGCATCCAGTCGTAGTAGCGGTCGAACTCACGATGCACCGTGCCGAACTGGGTGAACTGCCAGGTGACGGCGGACCACAGCCGTCGCGACTCAGAGTGGATGTGCTCGGAGCCGCCGAGCATGTAGAACAGGGGGAAGGAGAGGTAGCTCTCGTAGCCGTCGTCGGAGCCGTCCATGCCCGGCCACTCATCCCGCCAGATGAAGGTGCCGTCAGGTCGGGTGTACTTCTCCACGAAACGGGGCGCCGCCCGGTTCATCAGGTCGAAGAGATGGCGTTGCCGGAGGGCCCACTCGGGCGGTGTCGTACGGCCGTCGAACTGGAGGGTCTGCATGGTCACATCTGCCCCTGTCCTGGAAGTATGTCGAACTCAGCCATGCTCAGTCGACCCGTCACTTCGCTGGAAAAACCGACAAAGGAAAAACCGTAACTCACGACATCGCTCAGTACGGTCGCCAGCGGCGCGGGGTGTTCGGCCGTGGCCGACCAGCTCATATGCCACAGATCCTTGTCGGCCCGCAGGGACAGACGGTTCGGTTCGCTGGCCCATTCCCCCGCATGGACGTGCAGGGGACTGCCGGTCAGATGCCATCGGGTACCGGCTCCGTAGACCCAGAAGTAGCAATGGGCACCGTCGAGTCGAAGCTTGTCACCCTTCAGGTAGACGGACAGGTCCGCCTGGTGCAGGTCAATGGGGTCCGCGTCCACCCAGCCCCGGTAGAACAGCAGGGGCAGGATCGAGAGCGGTCTTTCGGGCGTATCGGCGCTCCAGCAACGATGATCGGTGAAGATGTAGCCCCCGTCGTTGATGCCACCTGTGGGGCGCCACGTCGTGAGGATGAAGACGTTGCGGCCATCGGCGACCATACTGGCATGGTAGTCGTAGGAGCACCAGCCCTCGGGGCCTTTGGCGAAATGGTTGCTGATCATGGTCTGTCCTGGTCGGGGTCAATGGTGGCCAGCAGGCTGTCCGGCAGGTGTTTGCCGAGCAGGTAGAACTTGCGGTCCGGATACCACAACATGCGGCGGCCCCGCCACTCCGTCAGACTGGGGTAGGTGGCGATCTCCGCCGTGCCTTTGGGACCGATGGTGACACCCTCCGTGTCGAGCAACTTATGGGGGGGACCGAAGCGGAGGGGCTGATGGTCTGCGGCGGAGAAACGGCCGACAGCGATGAACGTTGGATGGCGCAGGAAGTTGGATTGATTCCGCGCCCACGTCCGGCGAAACTGGTCGTACTCTCCCTTGCGACCCGGGTTGTTGTGGTAGACGAGCAGGAAGCGACCATCAGCGAGCCGGAAGAGCGGGCATGGCGACATGGGATGCGGGATCGGATCCCCCTTGGCGTCTCGCAGTACCTCCGGGTCGCGCCACGTGGCGCCGTCGTCAGCGGAAAGGCTGTACCAGATGTGCCCCGTCATGGTGCGCATGACGCAGAACAGGCCACCATCAGGCAGCAGGACCGTCGCCGGTTCCTGGGCGACGGAGATGTCGGGGTACAGCGTGTCGGTGACCTCGTGACCGTCGCGATCCTGTGGCAGCCAGGTGAGGGCCAGATCATCCGGGGTGGGATCGTCGTCGATGTTTTCGAAGCGCATGAAGGCGCTGCGACTGTCCTGGTCGACCCAGTTGGGGTAGGTGTGTGTCAGGCGCGACTGGCTCGTGCACTGCGTGTAACCAGCCACGGGTTTGCCGCGCCGGTCGCGGATCGGCAACTGCCAGACGATCCAGTTTCTCGGCACCGCCGGATCCTCATGGTCGAAGCGATTGCGGGCCATGGGTATGTTCGCCGGCTCCGACCAGCTGTGACCGCCATCGTCGGAGGCGATGCAACCCATGGCACCGGAGCCCTGGCGGTTGTTGTCGACGATGGCCGTCTCGCGGGTGAAGAAGACGTAGATGCGCCCCGAGCGGCTGACGATGGGGAACCCCCAGCTGGCCTGCAGGTCGCCGCTCTGCGGGCGGGCGCCGGCGATCCGCACGGGCTCCGACCAGCTGTCTCCGTCGGCGCTGCGCGCCAGCATCAGGCGATTGTCGCCACGTCCCTCGCAGGAACTCTGCGTCCACAGCGCCAGCAACTCCTGCCCGCCGGGGGCCTCGAAGACGAGGAAGTGCTCGTTGTCTTCATCCCCCGTACCGCGGGGCAGGTAGACGACGGCGTCGGGTGAACTCCGGTGCCATTCAGCAGTTTGCTCTGCCACGTGTGTCTTTCATCGCCTGACGTCTGCAGGGCTGCCGGGATTGCTAAGCAAGTTCAGCCGTACACCGTCTGGATCAGCGCCCGTATATATCCGACGGCAAAAGCCTTGCCCAGCCACTGCGAATTGCCGCTGGGGAATCTGGGTGTGTGGTCCATCATGAAGGGCCCGTTGAAGCCATTGTCCCGGTAGATCTCCATGGAGCGCCGCATGTCGATGTCGCCCTCGTCGAGAAAGACCTCGGTGAAGCGGGGCAGCTGGCCGCGCACGTTGCGGAAGTGCACCCAGACGATCCTGCGTGCCGACGCCATTTCAGCGATGGCGTCGTAGACCCCGGTGCCCAGCAGTTCCGTCATACAGCCCTGGCAGAACAGCATGGCATTGTGTTCACTGGGGGCGGCGGCAAAGATGCGGCGGAACTGTTCCAGCGTTGAGCAGATCTGCGCCACACCCCCCAGTGGCTCCGGGATCGGCGGGTCATCAGGGTGCAGCGCCATCCGTACGCCGGCCTGTTCAGCAACGGGGATGACGGCGGCAAGGAAGCCCTGCATTCGTTCCCACATCAGATCCTCGGTTATGACCGGCTCGTGCTGCGTGGGGCGGTGGGCCATGAAATGGGCATAGTCGAAGGTGCTGTAGGCGACGCCACCGCGGCCCATATCAACCGGAGTGCGGAAGTTTCCCTGGGGCTTGAAGTTCCAACCCAGATTCGGGATGCCGGCACGGCCCAGCGACTCCAGCAGCAGACACCAGGCGTCGGTTGCGGCAGACGCCTCCGGCTGGCCGAGGGGGATCTCCGGCCAGCAGGACAGAAACAGGTTGTTGAGCTTCATGCCGTGGGCGGAGATTCTGTCGCGGGCCTGCTCAAAGCGCTCGGTGCAGTCCCTGCCAGCCCGCAGGTCCGCACCAATGCCGGGATCCACACCGCTCACGCCCTCGCGGATGTCAACGTGGATCGTATCGACACCGAGGGCCCGGTAGAAGTCGAGATTCTCGTCGGTGAGTTGTGACCACTGCAGGGCGTCCTGGATGTACATCGGTCCCCTCCACGTGTTGCCGCTGCACACCCACGGCGTCGGCACCAAATCAGCACGGTGTCGACGGTTGCCGCAACCGTCCCCGCGAACGCAAGGGACGCACGTGGGCCGTTGTGGCGCCGCGGACAATTGCAGAGATTGCCCCCGCCAACAGGGCCTCATGCCAATCCGGAAGCACAGTCACCACAGGGAAGACCCGCAATGAACCCGTCCGCACATGCTGCGCCGAGCGCCACCTACCGGGCCCCCGCCTTTGCCGACGCTCGACCCGAGCTTGCCGCACCCGGTGCCACCCCCGAGAGGCTGGCCTTTCTGGACGAGCACAGCTTCGTCATCATCAACGACTTCGTCGGCAATCCGTGGATCCCCATTCTCCGTGAGGCGGGACGCCGGCTGACCGAGGCGTGTGCACCCGAACACGGCTACAGCAGGATCGACAGCTCGAAGGGGTACGTGCACCGTACCGGAAACGACGAGCCCTGGGCGATCCGCGGGCTGATTCATCCCGCCTTCGGCGAGCCCGACTTCGCCGCCTTCCATGGCTCAGAAGACCTGCTGAGTTTTGTCGACTCATGGTGTGGGGGACTGGCACGGGAGGATCTGGTGCTGGGGGGCATGCTGCTGTGGTGCAATCCCCGGCAGAAGGAGCACGCCCTCGGTTGGCACCGGGATGTGACCTGGTGGGGCACGGGTGAGGCCTACTTCTCACAGAAGGAGGTCCGTGGCGAAGGGCCCGAGGCCTACACCGAGGAGGTCGAGAAACTTCGCTGGCAGGAGATCCGTGAGAAAAACGCGAAATCCATTACGGAGCGGAATGGTGTGAGCATGTTCCTGGCACTGACCGACGACGAGTGCCACGAACTGATCCCCGGCAGCCACAACCGCTGGCGGACACCCTACGAGCACGATGTGCTGCTGCCGAAGGCCATGAAGGAACAGGGCGTGCCCCATACACCGAGCTGGAACGGGACGGATCCCTTGCCGGACCAGGTGGCGGTGCGACTCAAGGCCGGCGAGGCGTTGATCCGGATCGGTGCCAACATCCACACCGGTCACAGTGTGCCGGAGCGCGAACGCAACACGTTGTCCATCGGCTGGTCGAAGTGGTCGGGGCCGTCCACCGAGGCGCCCAAGGTGGCCGACGCCCGTAGCGCCTGGCAACTCGATCCGGCCGTGCGCGAGGCGCTGCCGCACGAATGGATGAAGGTCGCCTGGGACCGCTGGGCGGCAACCCAGAAGCTGGGAGATACGCTCGAGGACCGCTACGCGCCGTGGGATGTCAAACGCATCAAAGGCGGCGAGTTTGCCGGCTGGCGCACGGAACTGGAACGCGACGCGGCGGCGGCGGCGAAAGGCGAAGGCGCCTAGGCTCAGTCCACGAACACTGGCTGCGCCCAGGCCTTGCGGCCATCGTGGTGATGCAGTTCGGCGCGCACGTAACGACACTGACTCCTGCCCCGCTGCCACGCAAGTTCCGTGACCGTGCCATTGCCACCATGGGCGACGGCAACGGGCCCGATGTCTGACATCAGGGCGATGCCCTGAACGGGTTCGGTCTCGATGAGCAGATGTTCTCCATCCCAGGCGATGCGCTTGAATCGGGGTCCCGTGGTGGCGTAGAAATCTCCCGCCTTCAGGCCCTGCACGATGGCTGCTTCGCTGCGCTCGGCGTACACCTCGACCCAGCCCAGGCCGCGATCCCAGTCTGAGTGACTGTCGTCCGTCGCCAGCCCCCAGACACAGCGGCCACGGCGCAGCAGTTCGTCCCAGTGCGTCAGGGCGTACTCGCTGCCGTGACCGGTGCAGCCGGCATTGCAGATCTCGATGGAATCGTAGCGCTGCAGTTCGAGCAGACGAGCCACCGACATGCCCGTCCACGTCGGGTGGTTGAGGGTCGAAAAACCGCCCTGCCCGTTGACCCAGTCGATGATCTCCTGCATCCGTTCGCGCGGGCGTTCGCCGTGATCCGCAGGTGAGGGGGCATGGACCCCGGTGGCCAGGGCGTGTTCGCCATGGGACAGGGATGGTTCGTTGCTGCTGAGAATCAGCAGCCCGCCGCTTGCTGCCCCACCATGATCCTGCCAGCGATTGTGATCCGTGATCGCCAGGGCATCGTAGCCCAGCGCCTCGTAGGCGAGCACAACTTCTGCCAGGGAAAAGGCGCCGTCGGAAAACGTCGTGTGCGTGTGCAGGTTCGTCCTCAGCGTGGGTCCGCTGCGTTCGAAGGGTGCCGTCGTCATGTGGTTTCTCCTGGTCGCCGCGAACCGCCGCCGGCGCTCAGGGCCTCCTGCACAGACTGGGCCAGGGCGTGCAGCGTGAAAGGCTTCTGCACGACAGCGGGACCTGCCGGTGTCTGGTCGGCACTGGCGAAACCCGTGAGGATCAGCACCGGCAATTTGGCGTCCTGTTCGCGGATTCGGCGGTAGACTTCTGCACCTGACATGCGTGGCATCGACAGGTCGAGCAGGACCAGGTCGACACTGGCGCGTGCCGCTGCGAGCAACTCGAGGCCGCTGGGGCCATCACCGGCGGTGATCGCCTGATAGCCCAACGCCCTGAGCATGCGTGACACCGTTACCAGCACGGTCTCCTCATCATCGATGACCAGGATGGTGCCTGATGCGGGCGCTGTGGGCTCAGCTTCGACGGTGGCCTGCTCGGCGGCAGGTTCCCTGGCTTCCGGCAGGACGACGGTGAAGGCGGCGCCCTCGCCTTGCCTGCTGTCACACTCGATCCAGCCACCAAGACCATCGATGATGCCGTAGGCCGAGAACAGGCCCAGGCCGGTACCTTCGCCGACGGCCTTGGTCGTGAAGAACGGATCGAAGAGGCGGCCCAGATCCTCCGCGGCGATGCCGACGCCATTGTCACGAACGCTGATGGCCACATACTCACCGACGACGGCATCCGGGCGGGCCAGTTGATGGCTGTCCAGATGCCGCGACTCGGCGATGATGGTGACTGCCGGGTCGTCGGTGGCGCGCACAGCATCGCGGGCGTTGATCAGCAGGTTGAGCAGGACCTGTTCCAGCTGGCTCGGGTCGCCCAGCACCCAGGGCAGCGACGGTTGCAGGCTCAGGTCCAGTTCGATGCGGCGGTCAAACGTCCTTTGGCAGATGCTCACGGTCTGCTGCAGAAGCTCGGCGAGATCGACGCTGCGCAGTTCCTGCCGGGCGTCCCGTCGCGAGAACACGAGCATCTGCCGAATGATGTCGCCCGCGCGGTGGGCTGCCGATTCCGCATCGCGCAGCATTGGCGACAGGTCGGCACCGTCACTGCGGCGAGCCAGTTCGAGATTGCCGACGATGGCCTGCAGTATGTTGTTGAAATTGTGTGCCAGGCCGGCTGTGAGTTGACCAACGGCCTCCATCTTCTGCGAGCGTTGAAGCTGCGTCTCCAGATCGCGGCGTTCGGCAATCTCCCGCTGCAGCTGCTGGTTGTGACGCTCCAGTTGCTGGATGTCGGCCATGCGGACGAACCCGGATGACAGGATCCGGGTGATTTCCGTCACGCCACGGATGTCCTCCTCCGAAAAGGCCCGGGGCCGCACGTTGTTGATGCCGAGGGTGCCACGGGAGAAGGGCACATCGAGCACGGAGCGTATCGCCGCACCATATCGACTGGCGATCGCGCCGGCTTCGCCCTGGACGTCTGCTGCCAGCAGATCGTCGCGATAGGTGGGCTCGCCGGCACGCCACATTGTCAGGATCGTATCCCGTGCGGCTTCTGAGACGCTCCGTTCCCAGGTGGTCTCGCCGCGGCGATTGCGGTAGCTGGTGACCGTCGGTGGGTCCTGATTGTCGTCGATGACATGGATCGAGCAGCCGTCGGCGTCGATCTCGAGGGCTTCCAGGCACACCCTCACCGCAGTGATGACACGCTCGATGTCCGTAACGGTCTGCATCCGCCAGACTTCGTCGCGCAGGCCGTGCAGCGCACCACTTTCGGCGGCCAGGCGATGCTGTTCGGTGACGTCCTCGGCGAAGCCCTGGTAGTAGAGGATCTCGCCCGACTCGTCGCGCACGACATGGGTCCGGCCGCGCATCCACAGGACGCGACCATCGCGGCGTCGGAACTGATGCTCGTAGGCGTATTCGCCATGCTCGGCCAGCGCCTTGATCAGGTCGTCCCGGTCCCGTGGATGGACGTAGAAATCCTTGACAGAGACGGAGGACAGATCTTCCTCGGCGTAGCCCAGGGTCCGGCGTGCGTGTGGGTTGAGGTAGAGGATGCGCCCATCGGCTGCTGTGTGGGCGACGCCGATCGGCAGGTTTTCGACGACGTCCTGATAACGCCTCTCGCTCTCGCCCAAGGCGCTCTCGGCGCGACGCCGGCCGGCCATCGTACGTTCGAGAGCGACATTGCGGGATTCGAGCGCATGAAAATCTGCGAGGCGACTGAAGCCATCCCCCAGGACCTGCGCGACCTCTTCGATCAACTCGATGTCGGCGGCATCGAAGGCGTTCGGGCGGGCACTGTTGACGGCGAAGGTGCCCTGACGGAATGGCACATCGACAACACCGCGCACATGATGCGAAAAGACACTCTCGATGTCGTGGGCCTCACCATACGGGTCGTCCCTGTCAAGATCGCGGCGGTAGACGGTTGTGCCGCCACGCCAGATGTCGAGGATGATACGGGCTCCCGCATCTGAACCGGCCGAGATCCAGTCACCATCCCGCGTCATATTGTGAAAGCTGACGTGTGCCGGGTCCTGCCTGTCGTCGATGAGATTCACGCCGCAGTCCTCGAAGGGCAGATCCAGGCGCCGCAGGCCGTCCCGTACGGCTACCAGAACGGGCTCGAGGTCGGACGTCGAGTGCATGCGCCACACCTCTCCGTGCAGCTTGAACAGGAGCTGACGCCGCGCTTCCCGCTGCACATCGGCCGTTACGTCTTCGCGCACAATGAGCACACCATTGACAATACCCTGAGCATCCCGCAGGGGTCGGCCGACGATATGAAAATGACGCTGGCCGCCTTCGCTCAGGGTGTGGACAATGTCGTAACCGGAAGACCTGCCAGTGCGCGCAGACTCCAGCAAGGCCGCCAACGGCACGCGGTTCTCAACGGAAGCAAAATCCACGATCGAATGGCCCACACGGGATTCGCGCTGAATGGACTGGCCAAGACTGCGGGCGTATTCGAGGAAGGCGTCATTGACGTCGACAATGATGCCTTGCCGATCAACAAGGGTCGCCGGTGTCGGCAGGGCGCGGAATGCCTCGCCGCCGATCAGGTTGTGGGAGGATCGGGTCATACTGCGCAAACTACACTCCAGCAAAGGCGCATGCGAACCTGGAATTCCACCCAACCGTGCCCCGGCAGGTGCCGGGAAGATCACTCCGACTGGACGGACACTTCTTCGCTGGGGCGCGGTGCGAGCTTGTTGCCGACGATGACGCGGGTGCAGGCATTCCAGTGCAGAATGGCGTCGTCGTCATCGTCGGGACTCAACTCGTGAGCCGTGGCAAACAGAGCCAGGGCTCGCTGCATCTCGTCGTATGCATCGAACGTGGCCCCCGGGTAGCCACGGTTGAGGCGTGATTTGGCGTGACGTTCCCAGACGATGCCGGCATAGTACGCCTGAGCGTAGTCGCCCTCGAGACGTGGAACGAAATCGAGGGCCGCATTGGTGCCGATCTTTGCCTCCAACTCGAACTGGTCCGTCAACGCCAGCACCAGGCCAACCAGGGCCTGCTGGTTGCCGGGCTCCACGGACAGAACGTCGTGGCAGATACTCTCAGCGACCCGCGGCTGATTGAGCAGGCGGTAGCGCTCGATCCGTTCCAGCGCACGTGGTACAGCCTCGGGGCGAATCTTCTTCAGCTCGGTCATGGCTTCGATCCTGTCGAGACGTCGGCGGACGAAAAGATACTCAGCAGTTTGCCAAGCGGATCATAGAACTTGTCCACAACCCGTTCCTTGAGCGGAATGATGGCGTTGTCCGTAATCGTGATTCCTTCGGGACAGACGTTGGTGCAGCATTTGGTGATGTTGCAGAAGCCGATGCCATGTTCATGCTTGAGATCCCCACGCCGGTCCTCGACATCGAGCGGGTGCATCTCCAGAGCTGCTGTGTAGACCATCAGGCGCGGCCCGACGAACTCCTCGTGTTTGTCATGCTCACGCAACACGTGGCACACGTCCTGGCAGAGGAAACATTCGATACATTTGCGGAATTCCTGCACCCGGTCGACATCCTTCTGGTCCATACGCCAGGTGCCATCGGCGGCATCGGGCGGGCGCGGCTTGAACTTCCTGACCTTCATCTTCGCCCGATAGTTCCACGACACATCAACAACCAGATCGCGGATGTGGGGGAAAGCCTTCATCGGTTCCACGGTGACGGGCTTGGTCAGATCGAGCTGATCAAGGCGCGTCATACACATGAGCTTTGGCACACCATTGATCTCGGCTGAACAGGAGCCGCACTTGCCTGCCTTGCAGTTCCAGCGACAAGCCAGATCCGGGGCCTGCTCGGCCTGAATCTGATGCACCGCGTCGAGCACGACCATGCCTTCGTCGATGCGGGCGACGTGCTCATCGAAATGGCCTTTGTCCCCTGTGCCCCGCCAGATCTGGAAACGGGCTTCGTTCATTACCTGGACTCCGTATCGATGATCTGCTGCAGGTCGCCGGGGATCGGGGGAATCGGCAGTTGATCGACCTCCATATTGCCGTCAGCACCCTTGCGTACGCGCACGTTGACCTTGGCGAAGTGGCCGGGATCCTTGTCCGGGTAGTCGTCGCGGAAGTGACCACCCCGGCTCTCTTTGCGCTCAATGGCTGACAGGGCAATCGCCTGCGAGACGGTGAGCAGGCTCTGCAGATCGACGGCGGTATGCCAGCCCGGGTTGTACTCGCGATTGCCAGGTACCGAGGCATTGTCGGCGCGTTCCTTGAGGCCGGTGATGATCTCGAGAGCCCTCAGCATCTCATCCTCGCGACGCACGATGCCGACGAGGTCCTGCATGTGCTCCTGCAGTTCCGCCTGAATCGCATAGGGCTGTTCGCCACTCTCTCGTTCCAATGGCGCCAGCGCTTGCCGGGACAATTCCTCGACCAGGCTGTCGTCAATGCCACCATGACCGTTCTCCGCGGCAAAGCGGGCGGCGTATTCACCGGCACGTTTGCCGAAAACGACCAGATCTGACAACGAGTTGCCGCCGAGGCGATTGGCGCCATGAAGACCAGCGGCACACTCGCCACAGGCAAACAGGCCGGGCACAGCCGACATCTGCGATTCGGCGTCGACCTTGATGCCGCCCATGGTGTAGTGTGTGGTCGGACCGACTTCCATGGCTTCAGCGGTGATGTCGACATTGGCCAGTTGCTTGAACTGGTGGTACATGCTTGGCAGCTTGCGGCGGATGTGCTCCTCGGCATTGGCCATGCGCTCTTTGATCCAGGCGATGTCGAGGTAGACACCTCCGTGGGGCGAGCCTCGGCCGTCGCGAACTTCGCGCATGATGCAGCGGGCCACATGATCCCGCGTCAGCAACTCGGGCGGGCGACGAGCCTCCTTGTCACCCTGGGTGTAGCGCCAGCCTTCCTCCACGTTGTCCGCTGTCTGGTGCTTGTAGAGATCGGGGATGTCATCAAACATGAAGCGCCGGCCCTCGCTGTTGCGCAGGATGCCACCCTCACCTCGTACTCCCTCCGTGACCAGAATGCCACGCACACTCAGGGGCCAGACCATGCCCGTCGGATGGAACTGGATGCATTCCATATCGATCAGATCGGCACCAGCGTTGTAGGCCAGTGAATGACCGTCACCCGTGTACTCCCAACTGTTGCTGGTAATCTTGAAGGCGCGCCCCGTGCCGCCTGTGGCGAGAATGACGGCCTTGGCGGAAAACAGTTTGAAGCGACCCCGCTCACGATCGTAGGCCAGTGCCCCGACGACACGATCGCCATCCTTGATCAGGGAGGACACCGTGTGCTCCATGTGCACCTCGATGCCCTGATGGATGCCATGATCCTGCAGGGTGCGGATCAGTTCGAGGCCGGTGCGGTCGCCGACATGGGCGAGGCGCGGAAACTTGTGACCGCCGAAATTGCGCTGCAGGATGCGCCCGTCACGAGTGCGGTCGAAGATGGCGCCCCACTCTTCCAGTTCGCGTACGCGATCCGGCGCCTCCTGGGCGTGCAACTGCGCCATACGATGGTTGTTGAGATACTGACCACCGCGCATGGTGTCGGCAAAGTGGACCTGCCAGTTGTCACGGTCATCGACGTTGCCAATGGCCGCCGCCATGCCGCCTTCGGCCATCACCGTGTGGGCCTTGCCCAGCAGAGACTTGCATATCAGTCCTACCGACACGCCCGAAGCAGCTGCCTCGATGGCGGCGCGCAGCCCGGCGCCGCCGGCGCCGACGACGAGGACGTCGAACTCGAACTTCTCATACTGACCCATCTACAGGATTCTCCAGTCGGTGAAGACACCCATCGAACACAAACGCACATAAGCATCGGAGAAGCCGACCCAGAACAGGCTGATCCAGGCAAAGTTCTTGTGCTTGCGATTCAGGCAGGTGACACATTCATACAAGTGGCGACGTGCGGGGGCCTCCGACAGCAGCTTCTTGTAACCGCCGATGACGTGGCGCAGCGAGTGGCAGCCGAAAGTGTAGGAACCAAGGAAGAGGACGTTGAGCGTGAGCACGAGGGAGCCGACACCAATGCCAAAAGACTCGGTCCCGGTGGCGGCATCGACGAACCACATGGCCTTGTAGGCGTCGTAGGCCAGCACCAGAATGAAGGCCAGCGCCAGATAGAGGAAGTAGCGATGGATGTTCTGCATGATCAGGGGGAAGGAGTTTTCGCCCCGGTATGCATCGCGCGGCTCGGCGACTGCACAGTTGGATGGATCGGCCCAGAAGGCCTTGTAGTAGGCGCCACGGTAGTAGTAGCAGGTGAAGCGGAAACCACCGGGTGCCCAGAGGATGAGCAGCGCCGGTGAGAACGGCAGCCATGCCGGCCACCAGCCCGGCTGGCCCCCCAGCAATGCATGCGGCGACGGACCGAAGATCTCCGGTGAGTAGAACGGGGACAGGTAGTTGCCAAACGCATAGTGGTCGCCCTGGAAAGCAGCCC
>JAQCJA010000086.1 GCA_027593305.1 bacterium | reverse complement strand
AAAGCGCGCCAGGCGGAAATAGAGATCCTCCCGGAACCGGCCTTCGGCGATGGCATCCCGGAAATCGATGTTCGATGCGGCGATCACCCGAACGCTGACTTTTCGCTCGACCGAGTCCCCCAGGCGTGCGACGCGTCCGTCCTCCAGCACACGCAGGAGTTTGGGTTGGAGTTCGATGGGGAGCTCCCCGATTTCGTCCAGGAACAGGGTGCCTTCATGAGCGAGTTCGAAGTAACCTTTGCGGTCGGTCTGGGCGCCGGTGAAAAATCCCTTGACGTGCCCGAACAGGAGGGACTCAGCGAGTTCGCGGGGAATGGCGGAGCAATTGACCGGGATAAACGCCCGGCGGCCGGAGGAACTGCCGAAATGAATGGCGCGTGCGACCAGTTCCTTGCCGGTGCCGCTTTCGCCCCGAAGCAGGACGGTGGCATCGGAGGGGGCGACTTTGCCGATCAGGCTGCCGACCTCCGCCATGGCACGGGAGTTGCCGATGATGTTGGTGGGGTGGAAGCGATCCTTCAGTTCCGTCTGCAGCCGGTGATTTTCGTCGACCAGATTGGCCCATTCCTCCCGGGCCCGACGCCGGGTGGCGACGTTCTGGGCAATCATGGCAGCGACGATGGTCAACAGGCTGACATTGGTCTGCAGTCGACTGTCATCGACGTAGGGGCAATCGGCACTGAGCGTGCCCACCACTTCGCGCTGCAGGCTGATCGGTACGCAGATGAATGAACTCTGCGATTTTTCGTCCTTCGTGCGGGCCCCTGTGCGGTCCAGAAACAGTGGTTCCGAACTGATACGGGGCACGATCACCGGTTTTCAGGAGGCCACGACACGCCCGGTTATACCCTCGCCGATCTTGTAGCGACCACGGTCGATTTCGTCCTGCGACAGACCGTAGGCAATGTCGATGGTGACCTCCTGCTTGCCTTCAAGCAGGCTGAGTGTCCCAAGGCGCATCTGCAGCCTGTCACAGAGAGTCTGCAGGATCTCGTGCAGGGCCTGTTCAAAGTTGGCAGCCGATCCGAGGATTTCGCCAACTGCCAGAAGTGTTGACAACTGTTGGTGATCCGTGGCTGCAGCCGGTGGGGTCATGGATGCCTCAGAGAAGAACTACAAAAATGTTACTGGTAACCGTCTTGATTACGAAATTGTCGTCATGAAGATGCTGGCGCCACCGCGAGCCGTCAATCTCGCAGATTGACACTCTCCACAGACCGGGGTAATGTACTTCGACCGACAGGAACGACCATGACAACTGATATCAGCCGACTTCTCGACAACTGGACCTTCGATCCGGAAGCCAACGTCCGCAGGATCACCGGCGACGATGGCACCCAGAAGATCCAGGTGCGTGTGGATCAGGGGGCCTTTCAGGGCATCCTGCAGCTGAATCTCGACGGGCGTCCCGACGGCAAGCGCCCGTACGGCAAGGATTATGTGCTGCAACACTACGAAGCGCAGGCCGCGCAGGTTACCGCCACCGTTGATTACCAACTTGATACAGAGGCCTGCAGGGAGCTGTTCGACGAGAGCGCCCGCATCTATGGCCGCTATGTCTTTCTCCTGCAGATCAAGGAATACGAGCGGGTTGTAGCCGATACGGAGCGCAACATGCGCCTCTTCGACTTCGTGAACCGTTACGCCGAGCAGGCGACGGATCGCGACAATCTGCAGAAATGGTGGCCATACATCCTCAGGATCCATGCGACGGCAAGGGCCATGCTTGCCTCCAACGGCGATGATTTCGATCAGGCCCTCAGGATCCTTGCCGATACCCGCCAGCAGATCGAGGCCCTCAGCGACGTCGAGGCAGAGGAGTTCTTTACCGAAAGGGAGCGCTCGCTGGAGGCGCTCGACGAACTCGTCCAGCAGCTTTCCGAGCAGCGCCCCCTGAGCCCACGGGAGCGACTGGAGCGTGACCTGGAAGAGGCGATTTCCAGCGAGGCCTTTGAGCGGGCTGCCAGGCTGCGCGATCGGTTGCGGGACCTGTAGCGCGGGTGGGCATGGCTGAGCCCGAACGCTGGCAGAAAGTGGCGGTACTTATGGTTTCTCTCGGTGAGGAACTGGCCGCGGAGTTGCTGCGCCAGTTCAGCGACGCGGATGTGGGTCATATCACGCGGGCCGTTGCCGATCTCAAGCGCATCCCCCCACAGTTGCGGGATCAGGTGCTGGCGGAATTCGAGGATGAATTGCGCGCCGGTCGGGTACCCTTTCTGGGGGGCGCCGAATTCGCCAGAAATCTGCTCACCCACGCGCTGGGTGAAGAGCGGGGACGCGAGATGTGGACCCGCCTGGAAACCCCCAGGCGCCCCGCCTTCGAAGCGCTGGCGGCGGCCGACCCCGAACAGGCAGCGCCGCATCTGGCCCGCGAGCATCCGCAGACCATCGCGCTGATTCTGTCGCAGTTGCGCGCCCAGGCTTCCGCGGCGCTGCTGGAACGCCTGCCGGCAGCGCTGCAGTCCGACGTCGCCCACAGGATCGCCACGCTCGATCGGGTTGCCCCCGAAGTCCTCGAGCAGGTGGAGGCGGGCCTTAGCGAGACGATGGCCCCCGTACTGGCCGGTCAGCAGCAGGTGGGCGGCGCACGGGTCGCTGCCGACATCTTGAATCGTATCGGTTCACGTCTGGAGAAGGGCCTGATGGCGCGTCTCGACGAACAGGATCCCGAAATCGCCGAAGACATTCGTCAGCGCATGTTCACCTTTGATGACATCGCGCGACTCGGGACGCCGGAAATCCAGGCGCTGCTGGAAAGTGTGCCGATGGACGAGATGCTTGTGGCACTGAAGACGGCCGGCAAGGGTGTGCTCGACGCGATCCTGGCGGCGGTGTCGGAGCGCCGCCGCGGGCGACTGCTCGAAGATCTGCGTGCCCTGCCGAAGTTGCGCATTTCCGAGGTCGAGGCGGCGCAGCAGAGCGTCGTGACCCACCTGCGCCGACTGGAGGCGCAGGGCCGCGTCGATCTGAGTCGGCCCGCCGACGGCGACCCCTGGGTTTGAGCAGGTGGCTCGTTGACCGGCAAGGCTGGATCAGGCGAGCAATTCAGCCAACAGTGCTGCAGGCTCGGTGCCGACCCGCAGCAACGCGTGGTGTCGGCTCTGCAGAAAGCCCTCGGCCACGGCGTGATCGAGGAAGGCCTGGAGGTGATCGAAGTATCCTGCGGTGTTGAGCAGGCCGATCTTCCGGTCATGGATTTCCAGTTGTGACCAGGCGACCATCTCGAAGAGTTCCTCCAGCGTGCCGTAGCCTCCTGGCATGGCAACAAAGGCCGTGGCGCGGCTCGTCATCAGAGCCTTGCGCTGATGCATGTCGTCCACGACGACAAGCTCGGTGACGTCACGATGCCCCAGTTCCCGCGCCATCAGGGCTCGAGGAATGACACCCAGAACCGGGGCGCCTGCCTGCAGGACCGCATCTGCGACGGAACCCATGAGCCCGGTGCCACCGCCACCGTATACCAGCCCGTAGCCGCGCGCGGCAATCGCCTCACCCAGGGCCTGCGCGGCGGCGGCGTAGCGCTCGCGGGTGCCGCTGCTGGACCCGCAGTAGACGCAGATATAGCGTTGCTCACTCACAGACCGGTCTCCTCTGCGGACAAAGAGAAAGAGCCAGGCCTCACGCGGGAGACCTGGCTCTGCTCAATCAATGACACCCGGGACGTCCGGGGGGGACTGCCAGTATAGTATGGCGGTCTAGTAGACGTCGGTCTCGTCGCAGATGGCCAGCAGCGCATGGTAGCGCTGCGGGTGACGCAACTTGCCCAGAGCCCGCTCCTTGAGCTGACGAACGCGCTCACGGGTCAGGTTCATCAGACCGCCGATCTGCTCCAGCGTCATCGATTCGGCACCATCGAGGCCGAAGTAGAGACGGATGATCTTCATCTCGCGGACGTCGAGACTCTCCAGCACACTCTCCAGCTGCGCGCGGGAGGCCTGCTCCATGACATCGCCATCCGGCGTGATCTGGTTCTCGTCCTGCAGGACGTTCATCAGGTTGCGGTCGTCGTCATCCTCGAAGCTCTCGTCGAGGGAACGCACGGTGCGGGCACTGAGGATCGTGTCCTGCACTTCCTGCACCGACACGTCGAGGGCGAGGGCGATCTCCTCGATCTCCGGCTCGGTCTCACGGCCCTGCCCGAGCTTGCGGGAGATCTTGGAGATGTCCTTCAGCAGGCTCAGCTTGTTCAGCGGCAAACGCACCGTGCGGGCGTGCTCGGCGATGGTCTGCAGGATCGACTGCTTGATCCACCACACGGCATAGGAGATGAACTTGAAGCCCTTGGTGCCGTCGAATCTGGTCGCCGCCGTCATCAGGCCAACGTTGCCGGCGCTGATCAGATCGGCCAGCGACAGACCACGATTCTGGTAGTTCTTGGCCACGTCGATGACGAACCTCAGGTTTGCCTGGACCAGCTCGTCCCGGGCATCCTGATCTCCGGCATGGATACGAGCAGAGAGTTCGACCTCTTTCTCGCGGGACAAAGGAGTGGAATCGGCGATGTCGTCAAAGTAGAGCCGCAACGTGCTCTCTTCGTTCTTGAGGACATCCTGAAGTTTATAAGCCATCTCAACTCCTGTATGGGTAAGGAGGGATCGAACAGGACATTTCCATTTTCCGGGCCAGCAGCTGCTGCATGCGCTCCGCGGTGTCGGCTTCGCCGAGTTCGGCGCGAAACGCAGCCTCGTCAAAAACACGAGCCAGAGCTGCCAGAAGCTTCAGATACAACCCCGGCGAATCCGCCGGAACAGCGATCAGACAGATCAACCTGACTTCGTGACGGTCATCCCCCGAAGGGTAGCTGATCGGAACCTTCGTTCGCCCGAGGGCCAGGCCCAGGCGGCGAACCATGCGGCCCCGGGCATGTGGCAGAGCCACTTCCCCGTTGCCGATTACTGTGCTCTGCAGGGACTCGCGCTCGAGCACCGCCTGCAGGAAGGCGAGATTGTCGTCGACGACGTCCTGCTCATGCAGACGGTCAATGAGCTGTTTGATCGCCGGGATCTTGCTGTCACTGGCCAATTCCGGAATCATCAGGCCGGGATGATGAACGACGGCGGCCAACTCGCCGAGCACATCCATCGCTGCAAAATCTGCACGGAATCCCTGTCTACTCACAATTTCCGTATCTAAAATATTGTTTATACACCGTTTGGAGCCGGTTGTTCTGGGCCGACAAGCGCGCTGCAATTTTTGCGCGATCACCCCTGCGCCCGCTACCCCGCGACAATCAGGACGTCACGACTACAGGCACCCGAACCGTCACGAGATCGTCAACTTGCTGTCACTCACAACACCGTCGCAAAGATGGTGCCAGAGGTGCAAGAACACGATACAAACGATGTATTATCAGTAAGTTAAGGTATTCAGGTGAAATTCGATCGCCGTTGGGGTTGGTGCGCCGGCGAGGGTCAACTGCAATTCGTGCACGAAGCGGGCCCGGCGGCGAGGCTGCCGCGGGCCACGGCAGGCCTCAGTCGAGGCCGTACTTCTTGATCTTGTACTGGAGAGAGCGGACGCTGATGTCGAGAACCGCTGCCGCTTGGCGGCGATTCTTCGTCAGGCGTTCCAGTGTCTGGCGGATCAGCTCTGCCTCCACCTGTTCCAGCGAGGATCCCAGGGGCATGGATACCATCTCGCCAGCGCCAGCGACCTTTCGGGCTGCCGCCGAAGCATCTTCGCCGAGGACCTGCGTCAGGTGCTCGGGGCGAATGGTGCCACCCTCCGTCGTCACCACGAGTCGCTGCACAAGGTTGCGCAACTCGCGCACATTGCCGGGCCAGCTGTGACCGCAGAGTATGCGCATGGCGTCATCATCGGGGCGCTTGCGTGGTTGATCGTAGGCCCGGCAGGACTCTTCGAAGAAGGTCTCCACCAGGATCGGAATGTCCTCGAGACGATCGCGCAGAGGCGGGATGTCGACGGGAATCACGTTCAGACGGTAGTAGAGGTCATCACGGAAGCCACCGTTGGCCACGGCCCGTTCCAGGTCGCGATTGGTGGCAGCGACAAAACGCACATCGGCGATACGCGCCTGGGTGTCGCCCAGGGGCTGATACTCGTGTGATTCCAGCACACGGAGGAGCTCGACCTGATTCTTCAGTGGCACTTCGCCGATCTCGTCGAGAAACAAGGTGCCCCCTTCGGCCAGGGCGAAGCGGCCCGGCCGGTCCGCGTGGGCCCCGGTGAAGGCGCCGCGCCGGTGGCCGAAGAGCTCACTGGCGAAGAGCTCTTCCGTGAAACCACCACAATTGACGGCGACGAAGGGACCATCATGGCGCCGACTACGGTCATGTACAGCCCGGGCAAACAACTCCTTGCCGGCGCCGGTTTCCCCGCGCAGCAGCACGGGAACGTCGGACAGAGCTACCTGTTTCACGGTCCGAGTCGCCCGCTGCATGGCTGGGCTGCGATGCACGATCCGACGAAAGGCGTCATCACTGTCCTTCTGCTCCAGCAGCTCATGCAACTGGCGGTTCTCCCGCACCAGCTGCGTCTGCTCCAGGGCCCGGTCGACGACGAGTCGCAGGTGGTCCAGATCAACAGGTTTGGTCAGAAAATCGAAGGCGCCCGCCTTCATGGCCTCCACGGCCGTGTCAATGTTGCCGTGGGCTGTCAGCAGCAACGTCTGCGTATCCGGCAGGCGATCGCTGATCTCGACGAGCAACTGCATGCCCGTGGGGCCTGGCATGCGCAGGTCGAGGAGGACGACGTCATAGGTCGAGGCATCGAAGGCGCGCCGCGCTGCGTAGCCGTCGCCGACGATGTCGACGGTTCGCCCCGGCCGCTGCAGTGCATCACGCAGTCCTTCGCGGATGTAGACCTCGTCATCGGCGATCAGGATGCGGACGGGCAGGTCAATCATGCGGGATCATGTCGGGGCGGGTTAGAGGGCGACCAATGGCAGGCTGGCAGAGCCAACGTCACCGATGTGCCCAGGCCAACGCGGCTGGTCAGATGCAGAGAGCCGCCGTGTTGCTGCAGGATTCCCTCGGCGATGGACAGGCCGAGGCCGGTCCCGGAGTCCTTCGTAGTGTAGTAATACTCCAGAACCCGCTCCAAATCTTCCTCCGGAATCCCGCAGCCGTTGTCGAGGACCTCGATAAGGACGCGCTGGCGACCGTCATCCCAACTGCACAGCAGTTCGACACGAGAATCATCATTGTCGCGGCCCACCGCCTGGAAGGCATTGATGACGACGTTCAACAGAGCCTGACTCAGGACATTCTCGTCGGCCAGCACATGGGGCAGATGGGGTGGTTGTGGGAAGTGGAACTGGATATGTCGCGAACGCGCTTCCGGTTCGACAAGTTCCACCATGCGCTGGACGAGCGCTACCGGGTCGGTGGGCTCCAGACGAACGGCAGGCGGGCGGGAGAAGCGCAGGAAGTTGTTGACGATGCCATCCAGGCGCCGCATCTCGGCACGCGCCCGGTCGACGCGGGTCAACAGGCTCGTGGCGATGGGGCCATCCAGCGTGCGCGCCTCCTCCGCCAGCAGTTGCAGCTGGATGTCGACGGCGCCAAGGGGATTGCGCACTTCGTGGGCGACGGAAGCGGCGAGCCGACCGAGGGCAGCCATCTTCTCGGCCTGCCACAGGTCCCGATCTTCGTGGGCCCCATGGGCCACAGGCCGGGCCGTCAGCAGACAGCAGCCGGGTACCGACAGGGGCACCGCCCGCGCCAGCAGGCGCCGTCTGCCCCTGTCGGATTCCGGCGTCTCGCAACAGGACTGGGGCGTGCCGGATTGACTGGCCTGCCGCACCAGTTCGCCGAGTCGCGGACAGATGTGCAGAGCCTCGAACAGTTCGGCGTCCTCTGTCGCTTCGGGACCGAACAGCTCACGGGCAGCCACATTGGCAAAACGGACGAGTCCCGCCGCGTCGCAGATGACAACCGCGTCCGGCAGCCGGTCGAGGGCGGCTCGTGGCAGGTCAGGTCCGGATTGACTGGAGCCGCCGGATTCGGTAGCCTCGCGTCTGCTCATTATGATGACATCGACAGAAGATTCAGTGAACGGGGAACCGGCGAAACTCAACGACGACGTCGCCGAGCGCAAGCAGGCGATCCAGGGCATGTTCAATGCCATCGCCCACCGCTACGACCTGCTCAACCATCTGCTCAGCGCCGGCATTGATGTCTACTGGCGACGTCGTGCACTGGGGATGGTACGGGTCCGCACGCCGCAGGCCATCCTCGATCTGGCGACGGGAACAGGGGATTTCGCCCTCGCCGCCCGACGCCTGAAGCCGGGCCGCATCGTGGGCGCTGATGTAGCGCTGGCGATGGTACGTCTCGGTGTCCCCAAGGTGGCCGTTGGTCCCGGCGCGCCCATTCGCCTGCTGGGTGGGGACGCCGAACGTCTGCCGTTCCGCGACCATTCCTTTGATCTGGTGATGGCCGCCTTCGGTGTGCGCAACTTCGGCCACATTCCAACGGGACTTGCCGAAGCCTGCCGCGTCCTGCGCCCGGGTGGCGAACTGCTTATCCTGGATTTCACCGAACCCTCCGCCTTCGGTTTCCGTCAGTTCTACCGGTTCTACTTCAAACATGTGTTGCCCGTCGTCGGTGGCTGGATCTCGGGCAACCGGCAGGCCTACGCCTATCTGCCACGTTCGGTGGGCACCTTCCCGCAGGGCGAGGCGTTTCTCCAGTTGATGGCAGAAGCCGGATTTGTCGACAATCGGCACAAGCCACTGACTCTGGGAATCAGCGCGGTCTACCAGGGGGTACGACAGTAGGTGTAGCGCCTCAAGGGGACGTTGACGCTCCCCCGGGGCGGGGATAACTTCCCCATCTGTCATTTCTACGCACCGGCCCCCCGATTTCCCCGGACGTTCCCTTGATCCTCGAAGAGCAGCTTGATCGCGCCGGCCTCGCCGACGTGCATGCCAAAGTAGTCAGTGGCCAGCGACTGTCTGCCGACGATGGTCTGCGCCTCTATGCCTGTCCGGATCTGGCCGCCCTCGGCTATCTGGCAAACCTGGTGCGTGAGGCGCGCCACGGCGACACGACGTACTACGTGCGCAATCAGCACATCAACTACACGAATGTCTGCAACAAGCTGTGCAAGTTCTGCTCCTTCTACGTGAAGCCGAATCACGAGCGGGGCTACGTGCTGACGCCGGCGCAGGTGGCAGACCGGGTTCGATCCTATGCCGAGGTGCCGATCACGGAGATCCACATGGTCGGCGGCGTCAATCCAAAACTACCCTACCAGTACTATCTCGATGTCCTGCAGGCGATGAAACAGGCCCGACCCGAGGCCCACCTGAAGGCCTTCACCATGGTCGAGATCGCGCAGATTCAGCGCATCGCGAAGAAGAGCCTCGCCGAGGTCTTCGCCGATCTGCGGGCGGCCGGCCTGGAGTCCATTCCCGGGGGCGGCGCCGAGGTCTTCTCCAAGCGTGTGCACGAGGACCTGTTCTGGACCAAGGCGGACAGCGAGGACTGGCTGGAGATTGCCGCCGCCGCCCATCGCAGCGGCCTGCCGTCCAATGCGACCATGCTCTACGGCCATGTGGAAAACATCGAAGAAAAGGTCTACCACCTGACGCGACTGCGTGAGGTGCAGGACGAGACGGGTGGATTTCTCACCTATATCCCCCTGTCCTTCCATCCGGAGCGGACCGAGATCGACCACCTGCCGGGACCCACGGGGCAACTCGATCTGCGCGAGATCGCCATCGGCCGGCTCATGCTCGACAACTTCCCGCATATCAAGACCTTCTGGATCATGAACACCATCGATATCTCGCAGGTGGCCCTGTGGTATGGCGCCAACGACATCGACGGAACCATCATGGACTACGAGATCACGCGCACGAGCTTTGAGGCGACGCAGCAGCGATTGACGCAGAAGGACCTGCTCGACCGTATCGTCGAGGCCG
Source organism: bacterium (assembly GCA_027593305.1). GTDB lineage: Bacteria > Latescibacterota > UBA2968 > UBA8231 > UBA8231 > UBA8231. The sequence goes on along the minus strand of JAQCJA010000086.1, from coordinate 2,696 downwards.
GGCGCATGCCCGTCGAGAGGGACAGCCTCTATCGCCTCGTGCCGCAGGCAACTGCGCTCGTGAGCGAAGCTGCCGGTTGATGTGATTCAGGATATCGCCGACAAGATCGCCACAGGCCAGCGGCTCACCGCCGCCGATGCGCGCCGGCTGTATGCCCACCCCAATGTGGCCGAACTGGGCCTGCTGGCCCATGCGGTGCGCATGCGCAGGCACCCCCGGGCGGAAGTGACCTTCAATGTGGGTCGCAACATCAACTACACCAACGTCTGCTGGGTGAAGTGTGATTTCTGTGCGTTCTATCGCGCCCCGGGCTCTGCGGAGGGGTACACGCTGCCCAACGAGGAGATCTTCGCCAAGATCGACGAACTCGTCGCGTTTGGTGGCGACACACCGAAGTCGAATGAGATCCTCATGCAGGGCGGACTCAATCCGAAGTTGCGCCTCGATTACTACGAGGAACTGTTCTCACAGATCCAGTCCCGCTACCCGTCCGTGCAGCAGCATTGTCTGTCGGCGACGGAGATCATCTACATCGCGCATCTGTCAAAACTGCCGCTGGACGAGACGATCCGGCGCCTGCGCGACGCGGGACTTGATTCCATCCCGGGTGCCGGCGCCGAAATACTCAATGACGAGGTCCGCGACATCATCGGTTTCCGTAAGGACCGTACGCAGGAATGGCTCGATGTGCATCGCATTGCCCATCGCCTCGGCATGCGCACGACGGCGACCATGATGTACGGTCACGTCGAGACGCTCGACCATCGCATCGAGCATCTGCAGCACATTCGTGACGTGCAGGATGAGGGCGGCGGCTTCACCGCTTTCATCACCTGGAACTTCCAACCCGATGCCACCGATCTGGGTGCCGATCCCAAGCGCTGGAACGGGGCCAAAGCAACAGGCTTCGACCACCTGCGGACCGTCGCCGTCAGCCGCCTGTTTCTCGACAACATCGATCACTTCCAGGCGTCCTGGGTCACGCAGGGGCCAAAAATCGCGCAGGTGAGCCTGAACTACGGTGTCGACGATTTTGGCAGCACAATGCTGGAGGAGAACGTTGTCAGTGCCGCAGGCACGAGCCACACGCGCGAGATGGATCTGGCCAACATGCAACGGCTGATTCGTAATGCCGGTTACGAGCCGTGCCGGCGCGATACGCGTTATGAAAGGGTTGCCGCCCTGCCAAACCCCCAGGCCCTGGCTCTGGCCGCCCAGCGTGCACCGACCACATCCTCTGCGCAGGCTGCCGCTTCATGAGCCACGCCGGGTCTGCCGGCTCGCGTCGTGCCCGTCTCGGCGCGATCAGTTTTCTCAATACCCGCCCATTGATGTACGGCCTGGAAGAGGCCGAGTCTCTCTTCGACATCGTCTACGATGTGCCGTCCGCGTGCGCCGACGCGTTGTCTGTGGGTGCCATCGATGTCGGTTTGATTCCTGCTGTGGAGTACGCCCGGCACGGCAGCGGTCTGATCGTGCCGGATCTGGCGATTGGCGCCGTCGGCGAAGTGCTGACGGTACGTCTGTTCTATCGCGGTGAACTGGGCAGGATCCGGCGTATCGCCGCCGATACCAGTTCGCGCACGTCGGTGGCGTTGCTGCGCATCCTGCTGCATGCCAAGTACGACATAACGCCGGAGTTCGTGCCGTCGCCACCGGACCTGGATGCGATGCTGCACGGCGCCGACGCGGCGTTGTTGATCGGTGATCCCGTGCTGCCTCTGGTCGAAACGGGGGACGGCGATACCGGGCGCCACAGTCTGGACCTCGGTCATGAATGGTTCGATTTTACCGGTCATCCTTTTGTTTTCGCCTTCTGGTCCGGCGCGGAGGGCGCCCTGAGCGCGACGCAGGTTGCCCGGCTGCAGCGGGCCCGCCAGGAGGGGGAGCAGCATCTGCCCGAGATTGCCGCAGCTTTCCAGCGCGAGCGCGCTGGCTCGGCTGAGTTGTACGAAAGATACTTGCACGATCACATCTGCTACGACCTCGGCGAGCAGCAGATTGCGGGGCTGAAGGAGTTCTACCGCCTCGCCTTCGAGCAGGGAATCATCTCCGAAATACCGCCGCTGCGATTCTACCCGAACCCATGAGCATGCTGTCGTCGGTGCTGTCGTACGGCCGGATGATCAAGTTTTCGCACAGCATCTTTGCTCTGCCCTTCGCCCTCAGCGGGGCGGCGCTGGCGACGGCAACCCACGGCATTCAGCCCATGCGGCTGCTGTGGATCGTTGTTGCCATGGTGGCTGCGCGCTCCGCAGCGATGGGGTTCAATCGCCTTGTGGATCGCAAGATCGACGCCGACAACCCGCGCACGGCCCAGCGCGAACTGCCTTCCGGGGTGATGTCCGTCGCTGCTGTCGCCCTTTTCGTGCTCTTGTCTTCGGTGTTGCTGGTGCTGGCCGCCTGGCAGATCAACGGTCTATGCCTGGCGCTCTCACCGGTGGCGCTCTTCGTCGTCTTTGCCTACTCCTTTACCAAACGTTTCACCTGGGCGTCCCACCTGGTCCTGGGGATGGGTCTGGCCCTGGCGCCGCTGGGTGCCTGGATCGCCGTGACGGGCAGCTTCGATCTGACGCCGGTGCTGCTGGGACTGGCCGTCATGACATGGGCGGCAGGATTCGACATTCTCTACGCCTGCCAGGACTGTGACTTTGATCAGGGCGCCGGTCTGCACTCCATTCCGGTGCGCTTTGGCC